>NZ_JAUBRK010000030.1:0-90285 GCF_036701825.1 Microcoleus sp. MOSTC5
GATGCACCTTACTTGCTCTCCATTTTTGGACACCATACCTAATTTACCACTATTTGAGCCTTAACTGAACCGTATTGGGGTATGATGCGTAAGTCCTGGACTCTCTACTGACGCATCCTACAGGTATTAGTTGCGGGAGTTTGACGTTGACGATTTGTTCCAGTACCTGCGGGGTTATATCCAACTAAAATTAACTCCCCCCGTTCATTTTTAATCCACCCATTAGCCGCCACAATTATCGGCGCAGTTTCCCCGTCCCCGGCCCCAATATTTGGTTGGGACTGTGGCAGTGTTTGCACGGTATTTCCAGAATTTACAGGCGCGGCGGGTTCGACTAAATTAACTCGCACGCTGTCACTATTTAGGGCTTCGCCCGGATTCTCCGGCAAGCCGCCGCGTCCGGTAATTGTGAATTCGCTCGCTCGGCCTCTTTCGCAGGGATTCTGGCCGATTAATGCCGCCGGATCGACAACGTTTTGTGGCAATTCTACTAACCCAGATGTGGGGTCAACATCAGGAGTTACTACTGTCACCGTGCCGCTGAGGGCGGGGTCGGTTTGAGAAATTGCGAGGATGTCGCTGGTAGACAAAAATCGCTGGCTGAAGTCGGCATCGAGAATTTGATCGGGTGTTAATCCAGATTCTACTTGCTGTCTGGTCTGGGATCTCGACCCAAAAATTGCTTGAGAAGAAATGCGTATTACTCCCCCTCCTCCATCTCTCGCATTCGCTGTAATGTCGCTATTTTCTAATCCAGCTAACGTGCCGACATTGAGAGTAATATTGCCGCCGTCGGTATTCTCGGCATTAGTAGTAATTGTGCTATTTCTACGCAGTTGCAATCCCGATGAATCTAATTTAATTTCAGCTCGCTTTCCGGCTTGCGTGTTGGCTTCAATGCTGCCTGTTTCTAAACGGATGTTGTCGGCTTTGATGTTGACGCTGCCTGCATTGTTCCGCAAAATTTCCGCTGTTTGCAGCGGTTGAAAAGTTTGGCTGCTTGCGGTTATTTGGGCGCTGTTTCTGACAGTAACAGACCTAGCTGTGATGTTAATATTGCCTCCCAAACCCCCTTGCGCCCGATCGGTAACTGTTGCGAAAATGCCCGATCGCTCGCTCGGATTTGCGCTGTCACTGCCGGTAATTGTCAGGCGATCGCGCACGTTAATGTTAGCATTGCCCGCGACCGACCTTTGAGCCGGATTCCCCCCAGAAGTCGCCGTTTCCAGCCGAGAACCGTTGCTGAGCGCCAGCGATCGCGCGTTAATGGCAATTTCGCCGCTCCTCCCCAGCACTTCGTCTCCCACGGCGGTGACAATAAAACCGCGATCGAGCGTCACCCCTTCGCGGACGATCGCGGTAACATTTCCCGCATTCCCCCGTCCCGCCGGCCTTTCGCCTTCCGCTTTGCTCGCCCGCGCTACCAGCGCAGCGCCGTTTGTCAAGGAGAGCGATCGGGCTGCTATGCTGACATTTCCGCCGTTCCCCACAGCACCGCTGTCAACTTCCGCTTCGATCCTGCTGCCGCCAGTCAGGGAAACCGCATCTCCCGCGCGCAGGGTAATTTGACCGGCATCTCCCCGTCCCGACGTATTCGTTTGCAGCTTAGCCCCGTCAGCGAGGGAAATTGAGCCGTTGGCGGCGGTAATTCTAATTTTACCGCTGCTGCCGACAACACCGCCGCCGATGTTGGCGACGATCGCAGTTTTGCTGCCGGTCAGCGAAACGCGATCGCGCGCTTCCACAGCTATATTGCCCCCATTGCCTTGACCGGCGGGGTTTTGAGCGTCGGCTTTCCGAACGCCGCTCAGCAGCACGGCATCTGCGCTCACCAACAGAGAACCCGCTCTCACTTCGATCGACCCGGCATTGCCGATACCCCCGCTTTTAACATCGGTTTCCACCCGGCTGCCGGCGCCGGCGATCGCAACTTTATCCGAAGCGTTGATGCTGATACTTCCGGGTACAGCGCCCCCCAAATTGGAACCCGCCAGAACGCCCGCATTCAGAGAGCTCCCGGAGGCAATGTCTAAATTCCGGGCTGCGATCGCAATGCTGCCTCTGCCGCTAGCTGAGACGTTCAGGCTGGCGCGGTTGTTCAGGGATACGTCAGCCCGGGCAGGGCGATCGGGAAAAATCAAGCCATTAGCGCCCAATTCAACTGTTCCCGCAGCCGCCAACCCTCCCACTTCAATTCGGCCGTCAGCAGCAGTCAAACTTCCTGCAGCTGAAATCGTCACTCCTGCCGTTCCCGGTGCGGTATTTTGCCCCCCCACTAAAGCCAAGATTCTGCCGTTTTGTACCTCAAGTTTGCCCCCTGTATTCTGAATCCCTTTTTCCGTTCCCCGAAACTGCAAACCTACAGGAATATTCACAGTTAACAGCGGCGCTGCTTGCGGATTTGCCGCACTAAAATTCGAGCCGTCTCTAAATACCAAACCGCTAGCAGTTGAGGCAAAAAAAGCACCGCCGACATCCAAACGCGCGTTCGGTCCGAAAGCGATACCGTTCGGATTGATTAAAAATAAATTGGCATTTCCCAAAACGCCGACTGTTCCCAAAATATTAGAAGCATTGCCCCCAGTCACCCTGGTCAAAATATTCTCAATTGCAGCGGGATTGGCAAAATAAACTGCTCTGCCATCGCTGACGTTAAATTCTCGAAAACTGTGGAATAAATTAGCACCGCGAACCGCACCCCCGTCTACGCGATCGCCCGGAATTCCTTTAATATCGACATTCGGCGCAACCAGAGAATTTTCTGCCCCTAAAGTCGTGTCTGGAACGAGCTGCGCTGTTGCTGGATTCGAACAGCACAAAGCAGCTAATTCTGCAAAGATTAATGCACTCAAGCCTAAATTTGATTTCATAAATTGGCGATCGACTATTTATCTAATTTTCCGATATTATACTCAACTCAGATCACCTTTCCTCCATCATCCAAACGAGAAAACCCAAGATTTGCTCAACCGGAGGTAGCGGATAATCTGTAAGATCGATCGACACGCATTGCTCTTCTAGCTTAAGAAACCGCCAAACTGTACCGCTAGTAACAGTTCCGTAAATCGTCGAAATCGGCTGTTGCTTTTGTTGGTTAAAGCGTTGAGCCGCCACCATTTCTGCAAGGCATTGTCCTAGAGCGGGTTTCAGGTCTTCTTTCTTAGCTTCCACCAATATAACTGCTGGAGCTTTGATAAATAGTTGCTCCGGGGAACGGCTCAAGAGAAAGTCAACATAACCTGCGAGTTCAGCCTCCGGTTCTACATTAAATTCCTCGCCAGAGAAAACGCTAATCTGTCCTTGAAGTTGGCGTTTTACTTCCAGTAAAACGGGATTGATAATGCCTTCTGAGCGGGCTTTTTCGCTACTCACTGCGATTGCCCAGGGAATCGTTTCTCTGAGAGTATCCTGTAGTAAAGAACTAGGAGTAACTGGGGAAATTTCTGGGAAAAATCGACCCCCTTCAACGATCGTGAGATGGAAAGCTTCTACTGCTTTGCTGATAGTAAATTTACTGTATGGCATAGGTTTATTATTTTCAATGTTATATTATAACACTTCTGAATTACTTTAAGGACTTTCGATGCCGGCACACCCTAAGACTTATGTCTAATAGTGCGCATCTCACCTCAAAAAATCCTAAAAAAGATTGTAAATCACCGAAAAATAAATCCCCTTTTCTTGCCAAGTTCGATCGCTCGACTCGCCCGCATCAATCAGCGGCACTCCGTACTCCAAACGCCCGGTAAATTTGTCGCCCAAACGCAACTGCAAACCCAAACCAGCACCCAGCAAATTATTCTCTTTCGGATTATCATTACCAGAACTGTTCCAGCCCCGCCCGTAATTGACAAACGGCACAACTTGCAGTAGATTTCCGGTCCCGAAACGCGCCACCGGAACTTGCACTTCCGCCGAAAGCAACAGCCCGTTATCTGTCAGCAAAACATCTTGCCGGTATCCCCTCGCGCTGCGGAAACCGCCCAAACCAATTTGCTCTAAAGGCACGAGGGCCCGATTGGCTAACTGCACGTCCGATCGCGCTACAAACAAAGTTTCTGGAGCCAAAAGCCGCACGTATTGCGCCTGTCCCCGCCACGCAAAAAAGCGGCTGTCAGGGGCTTCTGAGTTAATAGTTGCGCCGAAGGCGCCGAGGCCCAAACTGAACTGCGATCGCGCCGCCACAACCGATCGCGGACTCCGCTGCGTCCACTCCTGAAAAAATCTCACAGCCGATACCCGCGTTCTCCCCTCCTCGTCGGCTCCCGGAGACAGGGGTTCGTTGACGCCGAGGAGAGTTGTCTGGCTTTCTTGAAGCGAGCCGCTTATACCTAGTGCGAATTCCTGCGACGCCGTTTGATACAAGGGCTGGCGGTACGCTAGTTCGTACCTGTTTGACTTCCCGACAATCTCCAGCCGATCGAACGGCGGTTCCACCACATCGCTGCCAGTTCTGCCGTAACTCAAGCTGACAGTGCCGTTGCGGGGATTGACCGGCAAAGTATAGTTGATCTCGAAAGCGTTGCTCCCGGTAGTGTTTGTATAATTCACCCTCACTGCGTCTCCCAGCCCGAGGGTGTTGGCTTGGGTGAAATCGACGCCGCGCCGGAAACTGCCGACGCTGGGCGATCGCCCGTTATCCAAAATCAGTTGAGCGCTGAGAGTTCTCGCGGGTTTGACTCTCACTTCAAGTATACTGAGTTCCGGGCGGGAACCCGCTTGCAGTTCCGCAGAGATATTTTGAATCAGCGGATCGAGCTGCAAAAGCTGCAAAGCTTGCAGCAAGCGGTTGGTGTTGAGAGGGCGGCGGGCGGCAAGGGCAATTCTGCTTCTCACATAGTTAGGGTCGAGCCTCCCCGTACCGCTGACGACAATATTTTGCAAACCGCCTTCGACAATTCGCACAGTTACCGCGCCTGCGGACAAATTTTGCCCTGCGGGAATCACCGCCCCAGAATTGATGTAGCCTGCATCGACGTAAAGCTTGGTAACAGCAGCTTCAACTTGCAGCAATTCGGCAAAGGTAAGCGGTTTGTTGGTAAATTCTGCGGTAACTTTAGCTAGTTCTTCGCTGCTGAAAGCTGTATTTCCCACAAACTCGAATTTTTCAACAATAACAGTACCGGGAATATCGGGCGTTTCTGGGGGCGGCAAAGGTGCTGGTACGGGGATATTTAAGGGAGGTTCCGGTGCGGGTTGCGGTGCGGGAATTGGCCGCGGCAGTGGCGGTTCGGGAGCGATCGGATTTGGAAGTTGCTGCGGCAGAGGCCGTTCGGGAACGATCGGATTTGGGAGTTGCTGGGCGGTAATTTCAGGGGCGATCGGTTTTTCTGTCTCGTTTTCAAACCCTACTTGCAAAGGCTTTTCCTGAAGTTCTACTTTTGTGTTTGCCGATATTTCAATATTCTCGCGATCGGAATTCAAATCTTTCTCGCTCTCAGGCAGCTTATCGTTAAATAATTGCGGTGCAACTGAATTCGATATTGCATCTCCTGCACCAGCGGTATCGGTAACAAGAGTCGGATTTGCGATCGCCCCACCCTCTGCTAAAACTTTGAAAGGATTGCCAACAACTGTAAAAATTATCGCTGGCACAATCAGCCGAAAAAGCTGAAAATTTCTCATAGCAAAACTCCACCGCCCCACAATAGTTTCAATCATACAAGACTTATGCGCTAATCCTCAAAAACCCGGTTGATATTAACTTGGGTGGATTTAAGTACAAATAAGGTCTAAAAATATTTCGTGCAACACCAAGCTATCAAAGTTAGAATCTATCGAACGCAAAACCAAGAAGCAAGAAGAAACATCTGGGTTAGCTAATTGCTACAGTCAGGTATTGCAGGCTAATACTCTCAAATTAGTTACAGCCGAAAAGCACAGTTGATTTAACGAGCGCCTTTTTGTTGACGTAATCTGGCGGCGGATCTTGCTGAAAATTTACCGTTCTTCCTGCCACTCGCAGTTGGTTCTGGATGTAATAAGCATTGTCGGGTTCTGCGCCCCGATCCCAATCTTCCCGAGCGAGTGTTTTAGAACCCATAGTTTTGATTTTTAAACCGAACTCAGCAACTAAGAAATAAATAAAACGTCCGATCAGTTATCGGTAAAATTCATGTTCTTCTGAAGGCATCGTAATTTCTAAACTGCCGCGATCGTAGGTAAAATGGGCAGAGTGACTCTCGCCAATTGCTCGGACAATTTGCTGATAGGCTTGCCAATTCAAGTGGTGGAAAATCACCCGTTGTTCGCCGAGCGTTCGGGGTAGATTTAATAATAAAGGAGTAGTTACTATCTGCAACGATCGCTCTCTACAATGAGTTTTAGAGTTAGTAAGTCCTGTAATTAACACAGGACTTACAGACGGCATCTATCCAAATCGAAAATCAATAATCGACAATGGTATTACTCCCACTCGATCGTTCCCGGCGGCTTAGAAGTAATATCGTAAACCACCCGGTTCACCCCCTTAACCTCATTCACAATCCGATTCGAGATCAGTTCCAACAAATCGTAAGGAACCCGCGCCCAGTCAGCCGTCATCCCGTCTTCACTCTTAATAAACCGCAGAACGATCGGGTAAGCATAAGTGCGCTGATCGCCCATCACCCCTACACTGCGAATCGGTAGCAAAACTGCAAAAGCTTGCCAAAGTTCGCCGTACAATCCGTGGCGGTTAATTTCTTGGCGAACAATGAAGTCAGCATCCCGCAAAATATTTAGTCTCTCTGCGGTAACTTCTCCTATAATCCGAATCGCCAATCCCGGGCCGGGGAAAGGTTGTCTGTTCACGATTTCTTCCGGTAGCCCGATCGACCGGCCGACTTTTCGCACTTCATCCTTAAACAGTTTTCGCAGCGGTTCGATCAGCTTAAATCGCAAATCTTTCGGCAAACCGCCTACGTTGTGGTGGCTTTTAATTTTAACAGCAACTCGCTCGCCGCTTTTCGGGTCTGCATTAGTGTCAGCCGACTCAATCACATCAGGATAAAGAGTACCTTGAGCGAGGTAGTCGAAGGGGCCAAGACGCTTCGATTCTTCTTCAAATACGTTGATAAATTCGTGACCTATCCGCTTGCGTTTTACCTCCGGATCGGTAACCCCTTCAAGTTGAGCTAAAAAGCGTTCGCGAGCATTAACATACTCAACGTCAATGTGGAATTGCTCTTTAAATAATTTTACCAACCGTTCCGGCTCCTGCTTGCGCATAAACCCTTGGTCAATAAACATACAGGTAAGTTGGTCGCCGATCGCCTTGTGCAGCAAGAAAGCCAAAGTAGAAGAATCTACACCGCCGGATAAAGCCAGCAAAACTCGTTTATCCCCCACTTGCGCGCGAATTTCGCGAATCGATTGCTCCACAAAAGTAGCAGTAGTCCAAGTCGGTTCGCACTCGCAAATGTGGTAAACAAAATTGCGAATTAAAGCTATTCCCCCGATCGAGTGAACTACTTCTGGATGGAACTGAACGCCGTACAAATTTTTATCGTGGTTAGCAACAGCAGCAGACGGAGTATTGTCCGTGTGAGCGAGGATCTCAAAACCCGACGGCAACTCGGAACAGGAGTCTCCGTGGCTCATCCACATCGTGCTGCCTTCTTCGACATTTGTCAGCAAATCCGTAGGATCGTCAATAAATAGCGATGCCTTGCCGTATTCGGCTAACTTAGCCCGCTCAACCGTTCCTCCGAGCTGCTTTACCATCAACTGCATCCCGTAACATACTCCCAACACCGGTATTCCCAAATTCCAAATTTCTGGGTCGCATTGGGGAGCTCTTTCATCGTATACAGAACTCGGGCCTCCTGAGAGAATAATTCCTTTAGGATTGATAGCTTTTAACTGTTCTGCCGTAGTGCGGTAAGAAATAACTTCTGAATATACTTGAGTTTCGCGAATGCGGCGAGCAATCAGTTCGGAATATTGCGAACCGAAGTCGAGAATCACGATCGTCTGGCGATCTATCTGCTCCAGAAAAGAGTTTGTTAGGACTGATTCAGTTTCTATTTGAGTAGTCACGGTTATTGCGTAATTGCTAATTGCTAATTGGACCGAAAGTAGCGGAGGTATCTGTCGCCGTCTCATTGCAAGACTGAGGAAGGCGAGCAACCATTAGTCGCTAGGAATAAATCTTATTTATACTAGATTGCTGTCAGCGATGTTAGTCGATTAATAGAGTCGAGGGCAAGCATAGATTTAGTTCGATCCTTACCCTAATTAATTGAACTCTTGCGTCAAAAATTTCGTCCCGAAGCAACCTAGTATAATTAAGGTCTAGGGACTAAGAATTATTAATTGTTAAATATTATCCCTGACCGATGTTTTAAACATAATTCAGGGATATTCACACTACATTAACAAATTTGGGTCAGAAATGTATCTCCTATGTCACTTTTAACAATAATTTTGCGATCGCGCCCGAACATCACCGAGCCCACGGGGATGCGCAGATTAGTGTGAGTAAAAATGCAATCCGATGACCGCAAGTCTATTTGTCGGGCGATGTCGCCGTAAATTCGATCGACCCAATTGCTGCCAGTTTGAGCGTCCAAAGCCCGCAATTGTCCGAGAGCATCTTCCGCCGTCGCTGCGGCAAAAATTGCGGAACACGCATCAGCGGGCATTCCAGCTTTAGCACAGTAAGCTGTGAGAATTTCCCTGCGCCCGTCAGCGAGGTGGTGGTGAGTGTGAAAAATTCCCGCCGCCAATTTCATCAGTTTCCCGTGATAGCCAAACAGCAAAATTGACTGCACGCCCTGACATCCTGCTTCTACAAGCAGCGGGCCCAGCCAGTTAGCGGTTTTGACGAGCCGATCGGGATTGATCCCCAGTTGTCGCGCCAAATCCAAGCCGTTTTCGCCGATGCAGAATACTAAAGTGTCAAACAGTTCGGCTTTTTGTTGGAGTTGTTCGCGGTAAACTTCCAACTGTCCGGGGGCGCTCAGGGGTTGAGAAATGCCAGTTGTACCCAGCAGCGAAAGTCCTTCTACCACGCCGAAAGCTTCGTTAGAAGTGCGGGTGGCTAGTTGGCGCCCTGACGGCAGAATCAGGGTGACAGTAATTTTTTCGGACGGTGCGAGTTCTCGGCTCAGATTCGATCGCAGCAGCCGCATCGCGTAATCATAGATTGCCGCTCCTCCACCTGCTTTGTGATGTCCAATTCCCTCGCCGCCAACAATCTGTATTTGTTCCCCCTCTTCCCCTCTCCCCAATTCCACCATTGCCCAAACGGGGGTATTCCGAGTCAGATCGAGATTGTCCCCCGGATCGGAGCGAGTCACGCCCAAAGCGGTACCAGTTTTGAGCACAGATGCCTGCTCGATCGGAATTGCTGCCGTTATTGGGGGTTCCAGTAAATTTACTGATACACTATCTAAAGACTGAATACCATCACGCAAGCACCGCAAAGCTGCAAGTGCAGCGGCACAGGCAAATACTGGCAGTGTATACCCGGATAAAGGTTGAGTTTTGGTCACGCTCAAATTCAGAAATCCGTAAATTTGCCGGCGATCGACATCACGCCTTCACAGTGATACCCCTCAAACATTTAAGTTTGATTCTAGGGTTTGCTATTATCATCAGTTAGCGTAAATTTTGTCAAGTCATTATTTTGTCCTGCCAGTTGCCGATCGCAGCCACACTTTTCTTGAGGTGCGCTCGCCAACAACCGACTCCGAAGCCTTACGGGCACGTACGGGTGATTTCCCTAAACAACCAGGAATCTCGATCGCGAGCGCTGGGACTGACCAACTGATTCCAGGAATTAAGTACAATTACTGTAAACAGGTTCAAAAAAAAGATGGTTACAGCTATCTTGCACAGACGTTGCACCCTTTTTCCTCGCATCTACCCCGTCCTGAGTACAGGTATGGTGAGGGGTTCGCAGGAGGAGGAAAGATGAAGACCGCCACTACCTTCACGGCGTCAGTTGTTTCGGATTCAACCGCTCAACTAGATCCAGAAACCACCGCATCCAACACCATTGTTTTGCAACCCAAGGGCTGCCTCGGCGGCATCGCTGTCCTAGATTTCCAAACCAATTTGGAGCAAGCCTTAGAAACGGCTGCCCTTGGAGTTGTCGTGGATATGCAGCAAGTGGATGCTGTCGCCCCAGAGGCAATTGCCGCCCTGGCCCGAGGGCTGGAGTTAGCAGCTATACTCGGCAAGTCGATCGTCTTACATTCTATAGATTTAGCTAGCCGTAAAGGTTTGAGAGCCGAGTGGAGGATCTCGCGCGAAATTTGCTTTGGCCCTTGGGGGGACTTGTTTGAGGTGGAATTCGAGCAATTTTTGTCAGGCGAAATGCTGCGATCGCTTCCTTGTTAAGCCCTAACACCTAATTTTGTACAATTAGCAAATTTATATCTCCCAAGCGGTTGATGTCTCAGCGATCGCTTGCCCTCTATATTAATAACAATTACCCGGAAGTGCCAGTCTAGCTTTCAAGCTAACATCTTGAAGGCGGGGCTGGTTTTATCTTAATAGGCTAGCTCAGCAATTCCTAGCAGAAATATTAAATTTTTTTGACACCTGCGCATGAAAAATAATTTAATGGCCGGCCAGCCTCAAACCCTTGCCCAACCAAGATTTTGCAATTAATTCTTTAATCTGCGATCTAAAATATAAAATTCTATGACTTATGGTTGAACCAGTTGCAGAGTTAAATCAACCTCTATCTTTCCAGACTCCTGAAATACTAGATAATCAAATATCTCAGCTCGTTCTACCTCCAAAAACAGCTCTCAAAATTTCTAAACAAGACATTCGCTCGACTCTCAAAGCCTCAATTCTGGACGGCGTTTTTGCCAGTATCTTCGAGTCGGCGACCGCCGGCGTGCTGCTGAGCAACTTCTTGCTGCAACTCGGTGCCAGCAGCGTGGAAATAGGTATATTCTCTGCTATTCCGATGGTGGTAAATCTCCTGCAACCATTAGGAGCATACATCGCAGACCGCACAACCAGTCGCTACTGCTACAACCTAGGGATATTCGGCGTGTCTCGGCTGCTGTGGCTGGTGCTGGCGGTGGCAATTGTTTGGAGTTCCCAGCACGCAGACTCCCACCAACTGCTGCTGTGGACGCTGGCAACCGTCCTAGCAGCTAGCGTGCTAGGAGCTTTTGCCAGTGCTAACTGGTTTAGTTGGCTTGCCGCCGTCGTTCCTCAACGTTTGCGGGGACGCTATTTTGGCTTTCGCAACAGTGCTACGAGCTTGATTAGTTTGCTGGGAGTGCCGCTCATGGGATTGTCCGTGTCAACTTGGGGCGCAGATCCAATTTTGGGCTACGGTGTTGTTTTGTTGGTGGGTGTTTTGGCGGGAATGATTAGTTTGGGGTGTCAATTCTTCATGGTTGATGTGAATCCGCAGGTATACAAAAAATATGCACAGAGCGATCGACTTACAGAGAAAAAAGAAAAGCAAATAACAGATTTTGTGCCTTCTGTGTTCAAAGATTCTAATTTCTTAATGTTTATTCTTTACTTCAGCATCTGGACATTTGCAGTTAATCTCAGCGCGCCTTTTTTTAATATCTACCTGCTGAAAGAATTAAGCTTGGATGTAAGTTTGGTAACGATTTACACCAGCTTGAGTTCCGGGGCAAATCTACTGCTGCTGATGTTTTGGGGCAAGTTGGCCGATCGCTTGGGAAATCGCCCCCTGCTAATTGCGGTGGGGCTGGTGGTGGCGATAACGCCTTTGCTGTGGTTGGGTACGGGCAATTACCCGTTTGCGGTTTGGGTGTGGCTGCCGCTGCTGCACTTGCTGGGGGGAACGACTTTAGGGGCGATCGGCTTGTGCACTAACAATATTCAAATGGAGATAGCGTCGATCGAGCAACCCTCGACTTATTTTGCGATCGCCGCAGCAGTTTCGGGATTAGCTGGGGCTTTGGGAACTACTGCCGGCGGGTTTGTTGCCGAACTTCCCGGCATGAGTTTGGGAGCACTCTTTGCCCTCTCGGCTGCTGTGCGCCTGATTGGCCTTCTGCCTTTGGTTTTGGTGCGAGAACCCCGCAGCCAGTCGCTGCGGTCGATCGTCCCTACTTTTGGACGCTTCAAATTAGACCGGGGCTAGAAAATTTTCGCACAAATTTATCGATCGAGAAACCAGAAAAGCCCACAGATTGTTAAAAACTTCAAGCACATCGCAGAAAATCTGAGAGTCGCTGCAACAAATTTTCATCCAAAACACAGTCCAAACCTGCTATGGGTGTGGTTAATACGTCACCATTATCTTGCAGATAACTTACAACTCGATCGGATATAGCTGTTCTCAAAACTGACCAGGCAGAGCGTAAATGTGTTTAAATGTTTGTTAGCTATGGCATCAGATCGTTACTCCTGTTAGGAGAATCAAGCATTTTCCCAGAACCAAAGCTACTATTTCACACTCTAAATTTTTTACTTTTTAAGAGAATCAAGCCTTTTCCCAGAACCAAAGCTACTATTTCACTCTGTAAACATTTTAATTTAAGAAATATAAATAAAATTAACATTTTAATACAGCCAACTAGACTATAGGGTGTTTTGGGACTAATATCCTGAGAATCGAAATAGCTAAAGATTGCCCAGCCACATAACAATTTCAAGCCAAAAATTAGCAGGGAGCGCCTGACGCGACAGAAAAACGCGAATTGGCAATTCTCTTGTAACCGATTACCAATGACAGCTCGCTATCAAATTTCCGATTCAAAGAGAGAATGTAAATATGAAACGTCTGATCGTTTGCTGTGATGGAACTTGGAACAAACTAGATACTGAGTGCCCAACTAATGTGCTTAAGCTTGCCCAGGCAGTGACACGAACAGCCAGTGACGGGGTTCCGCAGATCGTGTTTTATGACGAGGGAATTGGAGTCGACAGTAACAAGATTGTGGGCGGAGTCACTGGGCTGGGAATCGATAAAAATATACAAGATGCCTATCGTTTTCTTTCTCTCAACTACGATCGCGGTGACGAAATCTATCTATTCGGGTTCAGTCGCGGTGCTTACACAGTCAGGAGTCTAGCGGGGATGATCTATTGCTCCGGTCTCCTGTCCCGCCGTTATATTACCAAGGCATCACAAGCTTACGAGCTTTACCGTGACCGAGGCGTTAAACCAAATGATGACCAAGCAAAGCGTTTCCGCAAAGATTACGGCAAAGATAACGGCGATAGCGTCCCGATTACCTTGCTCGGTTGTTTCGACACCGTTGGAGCCCTTGGTATTCCTCTTGTACCCGTCTTGAAGAAGTATGAAGAACCGCTCAAAAAAAGGTACAAATTCCACGACACCACTTTAAATAAGGATATTGAGAATGCGTTGCACGCGGTTGCGATCGACGAAATTCGCGAAGTCTTTGATGTTACCCTGATGAAGAAAAATCCTGATGCCCCGAAGCAGAAGCTTCGTCAAGTTTGGTTTCCAGGCGAGCATGGCTGCATCGGCGGTGGTACGCCAGCATACCGCGGGTTATCAGATACTGTCTTGAAGTGGATGTTGGATCAACTCAGTGACCTTGAATTGAAGCTTGAATTCGAGCCAGAGGCCATTAAGGATATCCAGCCTAATTATAAGGCTCCATTTCAAAACAATCCTGGGTTCTTCAAATTGGCAGGAATCAAGTGGCGCGATGTGGGGGATACCATTGACGATCTTCATGAAAGCGCGATCGAGCGTTTTCAAAGCGTAGACATCCCGTACCACCCCAAGAATCTAGAACCGCTTTTATCTAATAAACCCTTAAAACTAATTGCAGAGCATAAAGAAGACTCGATCGAGATCCCGGCGGAATTGAGCCGTGGCAATCAATCAAATCTACAAGAACCCAAAGGAAAAACCATATCCAATCTACAACAACCAAAACGAGAAACAATAATGCCTTCAAAAAGAGACACCTCAAGAGACGGGCAGAAAAACAAAATCGAGACTTTGCTTTTAACTAACTTCAAGCCGCTTTGGAACTTCATTCAAAGCAACGAGGGGCTTAGCAAAAAAGTGAACAAAACCCTGATTAACAATGCCGTCATAAAAATTCCGACTCGCCCCTATCCGTTTAGTACCATGTCTCCCTACAGCTCTTGGGAGTCATTAAACGATCGCACTTATTCGGGACTTCATCTACCGCCTAATGATTGGAAGCCTTTAACAAATAAAAACTACATAGGGGTTAATTTAAGCCCCACAGAGAATTTTGAAAAGAATCTCCCGCCTATTAAGGATTTGGAGGTATTGTACCGCAAAAAAGGAGGAAAGACGAAATATTCTGCCAAATCCTCTCTTATGTTCCCCTATTTCGTGCAATGGTTTACCGACAGTTTCCTGCGAACAGATCGACTGGATCACCGCAAAAATAGCTCCAACCACCACATCGATCTGTGTAACGTCTATGGGTTGAACGCAAATATTACTAAGCTGCTGAGGTCTCATCAAGGAGGCAAGCTAAAAAGCCAAATTCTCAATGGCGAAGAATATCCTCCTTTTTACTATGATGAGAACGGACAGCCTAAGGAAGAATTCCTTGGAATTCCCCATCAAATAGTCGGTGAATACGACGAAAAGAAATCGGATAAACTACCCCCTGAAAAGAGACAGAAATTATTTGCTATGGGGATAGAGTTAGAGCGGGTCAATGTACAAATTGGCTATGTAATGCTCAACGTTCTTAGCTTAAGAGAACATAATCGCGTATGCGACCTTTTGGCAAAGAATTATCCAACTTGGGATGATGAACGCCTTTTCCAAACCGCCAGAAATATCGTGATGGCAGAGTTTCTGAAAATTGTGCTAGAGGATTATATCAACCACATTACTCCCTATCACTTCCAATTCTTCGTCGATCCCCCAGCATTTATTGATGAAAAATGGTATCGCACCAATTGGATGTCAGTAGAATTTACTTTAGTTTATCGTTGGCATAGTATGCTGCCCGATAAGCTAATTCATGACGGGAAAGAAATGTCTATGCCCGAGTCGATGTGGAACAATGATATGATCATTAACAAGGGTTTGGGAGCTATATTTGAAGAAACTTGTTCCCAACCAGCAGCGCAATTGGGTTTATTCAATACGCCTGATTTCCTAATTCCAACCGAAACCGCCAGCATTCGTGCAGGTCGTGCAGCCAAATTAAGAACCTACAACGATTACCGCGAACTGTGCAAGTATCCGCGGGTGACCGATTTCAATCAAATTAGTGGCGATGAAGATGTCCAAAAAGAATTGAAACGATTGTACGGTCACGTAGACAACATTGAGTTGTATGTGGGACTTTACGCAGAAGATTTGCGGCAAAATTCAGCCTTACCTCCTTTAGTCGGACGACTGATAGGAATTGATGCCTTTTCTCAAGCTTTCACCAATCCTCTATTAGCCGAAAATGTCTTCAATCCCGAAACTTTTTCACCTGTAGGTTGGGAAGAGATTATGAATACCAAGACCCTCTCCCAGGTGCTGAACCGTAATGTTCCTCGCGGTAAAGAGTACAAAGTTTCTTTTTATAATGAGGGTGGGAAACCATCTAAATGATCTGACAGAACACGAGGGGAGTGGGTTTACAAATTGTAAATTGTACGCCTTTCTTTCCAATGTATAACTCTAGTTCAATTAGAGCCGACAGTCGTCGCAGTGGTGAGTTGTTCGCGGTTTAAAGGATGACGCAATGAACCGCGAACAACTTAAATCTGAGAACCCTCGACATCCCGTTAAAAGTCAGGTAAATTAGAAGAGAAAATGCCAACCCTTATCGCCACAATCAGCTTTTAAAAGGTTATTTATGAGCAAGAAGCTATTTACCGAATATCCCGAACAGGACGAACGCAAATACTACGATCTTTTGGTTGAGCAGGCCAAGCTTCGGATGGATAATCTGTACGGGGATAAGGAGCGGGCGCTGCGAGATACTCACGCCAAAACTCATGCGTGCGTTAAAGGAACTCTGGAAATTTTTGACTTCGATCAGCAAGCGATTAAACAGGAATTGGGAAAACGCGCTTCGTTAACTTCTTCGCAACTCAATGCTATTTCCCTTAAGCAAGGTTTGCTAGCAAAACCCAAAGAATATCCTGTTTGGTTGCGATTTGCTAACGGGGCTACCAAAGTATACCCTGATTACCAAAAAGATTCGCGCTCAATCTCAGTGAAAGTGATGGGGGTGGAAGGGGAACGACTGGCGCAAAGCCACGAGTCAAAAACCCAGGACATCATTGTTCACAATTCAGAGATATTTGTGAGCCAAACCATCAAAGACTACTACGGCTTTTTTTCTGCTCTGGTTGAATCACCAGAGACATTGAAAAAGTGGCTAATACGACATCCCAGACACTTTTTAGCTGTCTCGACGCTTACGGGTAGCCGGACTCCGAAGAGTTTGCTAACAGCCAAATATTGGAGCGGTTCACCCTCTGCTTTGGGTCTCAATCCCGATTTCGATCCCTCCCAGCCTGGTCTAGTTCCTGTCGAATATCCTGCTGTAATTAAGTATGGGTTTACTCCGGTTTCATGCAAACCACCGCACGAGATAATTCCAGAACAATCTCGACCGGGAATTCCTAAAATTCCCTTTGTCGATCGCGCTAAAGCCTTGGGTTTAGATCCCAAACAACCAGACAATTATTACCGGAACGATCTAATTCAAGCTTTGGCGAAACCTGATGCCCAATATTGGTGGGATTTTGGCATCCAGTTCCAAACCAGCCTAAAAATGCCGATCGACGATGGCATCAATGTCTGGAAGGAACAGGAATCACCCTTCTTGAGAGTAGGTCGTCTCACTGTCAAGCATCAGATTATTGATTATGAAAAACAATCTGATTTCAACGAAAACCTGAGATATTCTCCCTGGAACGGCTTAGCAGTTCATCGTCCAGTAGGTGCGATCAATCGGATACGCGGTGTTGTTTACCCCGTTGTAGCAAATTATCGCCTTCAAAAGCGAGGTCTTGTCCACCAAGAACCAACCGGAAAAGAAACTTTTTAAGGTAATAATTTGAGGCTGGGACATCATTTAATGCCATCAGGCAGGTGTCGTCTGAGCAAATGGCAACTCAAAGAAGTTAACAAGCGAAACCTTCAAAAAATCCCATCCCTTTTTAGGGGGTGGGAGTGTTGAAAATTATTAATTCTTAGTCCTCAGTCCTTAGTCCTCATTATTCAGTAGCAATTAATCAATAACTGGGTTCGTACCCAATTATTAATTATTCTGCTAGCAACCAACTGATGACTAATGACCAGCGACTGATGACTAATAACTTAAGCTTGCCGTGAGTAGTATTCCACCACTAGCAGTTCGTTAATCTGTAGAGCAATCCACTCGCGTTCGATAACGCCATTAACTTTGCCAACCAGTTTTTGCTTATCAAATTCCAAGTGATTGGGCAAGTGAGCCAAGCCTGGGTCTTTGAGATTAGCTTCTACCATTGTGCGCGAGCGCTCTCTATTTTTCACCGCAACTACATCACCAGGCTTGCACTGATAGCTGGCGATATTGACTTCACGGTCGTTGACAGTTATGTGACCGTGATTTACCAATTGTCTAGCGGACGGAATGGTTGGAGCCATTCCCATCCGAAACACAGTATTGTCCAAGCGCATTTCCAAAAATTGCAGTAACACTTGACCTGTGGAGCCCGTGACACGGCGGGCTTTGCGGACGTAACGGAGCAGTTGGCGTTCCGTCACACCGTAATTGAAACGGAGTTTTTGCTTTTCTTGCAAGCGAACCGCATACTCAGAGAGCTTTTTGCGGTTTTGACCGTGCTGTCCAGGCGGATAATCTCGTCTGGGGGTTTTGCGGGTTAGACCCGGCAACTCTTTCAGGCGACGGACGATTCTCAATCGGGGGCCTCGATATCGAGACATTTATTTTCCTCTCTAATATCTGTATGCAATTTTATGCAGACTCTATATTATATGTTGGTAACGATCAAAATTCCAACAAAGATCGATAAAAAAACGATCGACCGCAGGGCGATCCATCATGTGCGGTAAATTCTGAAGGAAAAGCCGATCGCTCGATCGCCCCAATCAGCCAAAAAAACTCACTACTCGATCTGCCATGCACAACCGCAATTTTTCCCGAACTTCTTCCTCAAAGCCAGCACCGACAGGCTCAAGCCCTACCGGGCGCTGGATATTGGCTCTCGGCACGCAGCTAGCAGCACTCGGTTTGTTGGCAACAGCACTGCCAATCTCGCCAGCATCAGCTATCACTATTAGAATCCCTCGCAATAGGAATCCCTATCGCGTCTGCGCCCTGGAACTAATCGAAGCCGGAGTGGGGGCAGAGGCAGCCGCCTCCGCTTGTGCTGACGCCCTCCGCCCCCGCGACATATCTAAATGCGCTCTCCAAATAAACCGCAAAACCAATATTTCTGGTGTCGAAGCGCTCTCTAGCTGTCGGCGGGTGAGGCGTCCCGCCGAATTGGCTACTTGCGTAGTGAATATTAACGGCAAAACTCGAACTCAACCTGCGGCTCCCCTGTTAGTGCTCGATGGGTGTCGCCGCAGTTTATTGCCACAACAGTTTGCTGAATGCGTAGTCGGTTTGAGCGGCAGGCTCGAATTTCCCACTGACAGGTTAATCGCCACTTGTCTGGACCCGAGGGACACAGTGAGCTTGGACGGGCGTCCTGCACCTACTCCTCCTGTGGAGCTAATTTCACCGCCTTCGCTGCCCAATTAATCACTGTTAACAGTTGGCTGTTGACTGTTAACTGTTGACTGTTGACTGTTAACTGTTGACTGTTGACTGACTAATGGCTAATGACTAATGACTACTTTTTTATAATCAAATGTCAGAAATTTTTGCTCAAATTACAGTCGAAGAATTAGGTCGCCAATTAGCAGAAACCAATGCTGAGAAATTTCAGCTTGTAGACGTGCGGGAACCTGACGAAATTGAACTCGCGGCGCTGCCGGGATTTGTAGCTTTTCCGCTGAGCGAGTTTGCCGAATGGTCCGGTGAAATTGACACTAGACTCGATCGCGACAAAGAAACCCTAGTTCTGTGCCATCACGGAGTGCGATCGGCTCAAATGTGCCACTGGCTAGCCGAGCGAGGATTTACCAACGTTAAAAATATCGTTGGCGGTATCGATGCTTACTCAATGGTGGTCGATCGAAGCGTTCCCCGCTATTAACCTCAAATCCAGTCCTTAACTATCGTTTTCTTCAGAGTCCGCGCGGGCGGACTTTGTATGTGTAGAAACGAATTATATTCCCCCGGGATTAGCTAATTAACAGCAGCAAATCGAAAATTTAAAACCTTACTCATAGTGAGCCGATCGCGCCCCTGCCTTTTCGAGTGATAAAGAGCCTCATCAGCCGCCAGTACCAGCGTTGCTGCATCATTTTCCTGCCCCGGAACAACGCTGGCAATTCCCAAACTAATCGTTACCACAGAATTAGGCAGACCGTCAAATCTCTCCGGCTTAAAAAAAATCTTCAAATCTTTAACTTTCACTCTAATGTGTTCGGCAACAAGCAGAGCGCTCGCCGCATCAGTTTGAGGTAAAATCACAGCAAATTCCTCGCCCCCGTAGCGAGCCGCTACATCAGCAGAACGCTGGAGCGCTCGGCGAATTGTCTGAGCTACCTCTCGCAAACAATCATCTCCAGCTTGATGTCCGTAGGTATCATTATATATTTTGAAAAAATCGATGTCGCACATAATCAAAGATATCGGCGACCCATCGCGAGCCATCTGTTTCCATTCCGCTCGCAAGCAACTGTCAAAATGCCGTCTGTTGCCAATTTGAGTAAGTTCGTCCACATTCACCAAAGCTAGCAGCCTTTCATTTTCTTGCTGCAACTCCTCCCAACCAACAGTCGAGAAACAGTCCTCGCACAAATTTTGCTCTTGAAAATACAGGCGATATAATTTGCAAGATAAGCTACAGTTATTTCCCTCTAATTTGACAAGTCCCATGCTGTTTAACTTATAGGCGATAAAAGGTTCGATGTGAACGCTATTTTTAGCACCGACAACCTGTTGGAAGGCGGATGCCAGTGCCGGCTGCTGTTGAATGGCGATCGACTGATTTTGCAAGTAGTCGCTATAAATGCCGCTGTGAGTAGGAGCTGCTGTTAACAGTTCTGCCAACTCGGCTCGCCCCAGTTCTTCCCCAGGCTCGTCCCGATCGCCCGACAGGCGATTTTGCAGCAAAATTGCCAGGTGATAGAGCGCTAAATGCACTAAATAAGGATGCCCGCCTACCATGTTCATTAATTGCTCGATCGGATAGCTATCGCTCCAGTTCAGTCCGTATCTGCGCGCCAAATCTTGGACTTGTTCAGCAGTGAATTCTGAGAGTTTAATCGGCAGTCCTATATTAAATGGAGATTGATTAAGACTCAAAGCAATATAAATTTCTGTCGAGTGAATGACGACGATGCGGAGTTTTTGCCAACTTAGAATGTGTCGAGATTGTTCGTACCAAGAACGCAGCAGTGGCAGAAATTCTTGAGCAATATTGGCGCGTTCAAATACTAGGTTTACTTCGTTGAGCACCAAGACAACCGGACTGTCAATTTGTTCGAGCAAATAGTTCTCAAAGTAAAGAGTGCAGCTTACCTTGCTGCCCATATCTTCATCCCAGAATTCATCGAGATTTGGTTCGAGTTTGAGTTGCCGAGCGACATTGACACAAAGCCAGCGCAAAAATTTATCTAAACTACCAAAAACCGCTGCGTCGGCTTGCTGAAAGTCTACATTTACTGTGCGGTATCCACGCTCGGCTGCCGCGTGAATTATGCGCAGCATCAGCGAACTTTTGCCCATTTTTCTGGGACCTTTAATGCGAATCAGGCTCCCTGGCTTGGTAATTTCTGCGCAAGCTCGGGCTTCGGCGGGCGATCGATCGATATAAAATGCAGAGTCAATCGGTATTGGGCCGCCGGGAAATTCTAGGTCTGCAACCGTTTGGATTAAGTTCGGTGATTTTTGGATTCCTGCCATAGTCCTTCCGCGAGGCGATACGCTGACTGTATCTTACCTTTGTCAGCTTAGGGGGGTAGACTAGCGGTGTGTCCAAGCTCGATCGAGAATCCTACAAAATCTAAGTTTTTAACGACTTCCCACGACTGACTTTGCTATAGTAGTGTGACTTTACCCAATCTCAAACCCTGCTTCAACACTTCTGCAGACCGACAAAAATTCGACGGCGGCCCAGACGCCATGATTCTTGGCCATTACCTGAAAAATAATTCGTCGGTTCTCGATGTCGCGCAGGCTTCGCCCCCATCAAAGGAGGAACAATCATTGTCACGTCGCTACCTGTTTACCTCTGAATCCGTCACTGAAGGCCATCCCGATAAAATCTGCGATCAAATTTCAGATACGATTTTAGACGCCTTACTGACTGAAGACCCCAAAAGCCGCGTCGCAGCCGAAGTAGTCGTCAACACCGGCTTGATGCTGCTGACGGGCGAAATTACCACTAAAGCTCAGGTAAATTACATAGAATTAGCCCGGAAAAAAATAGCCGATATTGGCTATATCCACGCTGACAACGGCTTTTCTGCCAATAGTTGCTCAGTCTTGGTAGCTCTTGATTCTCAGTCTCCCGATATTGCTCAAGGGGTGAATACAGCCCACGAAAGCCGGGAACAATCGAGTGAAGAGGAATTAGACGCCATTGGAGCCGGCGACCAAGGCTTGATGTTCGGCTTTGCTTGCAACGAAACGCCGGAAATGATGCCTCTGCCGATCAGTTTAGCGCACCGGATTTGCCGTCAACTGGCAGCAGTCCGCAAAACCGGTCAGTTATCTTACCTGCGTCCCGACGGCAAAAGCCAAGTTACGGTGATTTACGAGGACGGCAAACCCGTTGGCATAGATACGATTTTAATTTCTACCCAGCACACCGAAACGATCGGCGACCTCACAGAAACAGCCGAAGTTCAAGCCAAGATCAAACAAGACCTTTGGGCTGCTGTCGTCCAACCCGTGTTTGCCGATATTAGCGTGAAGCCGGATGCAGAAACTCGCTTCCTTGTCAACCCCACCGGCAAATTTGTGGTCGGCGGGCCTCAAGGGGATTCCGGTTTGACGGGCCGCAAAATTATTGTGGATACCTACGGTGGCTATTCTCGCCACGGCGGCGGCGCTTTTTCTGGGAAAGACCCCACCAAGGTAGACCGCAGCGCGGCTTATGCTTGTCGCTACGTTGCTAAAAATATCGTAGCTGCTGGTTTGGCACAAAAGTGCGAAGTGCAGTTGAGTTATGCGATCGGCGTTGCGCGGCCTGTTAGCATGATGATCGAAACTTTTGGCACTGGAAAAGTTGATGACGATCGCCTTTTGGAAGTTGTGAAGCAACATTTTGAACTGCGTCCTGCGGGAATCATTCAGGCATTTAACTTGCAGAATTTGCCTGCTGAAAGAGGCGGCCGTTTCTATCAAGATGTAGCAGCTTACGGTCACTTCGGACGCACTGATTTAGATTTGCCTTGGGAGGAAACTGATAAGGCGGAACTCTTGAAAGAAGCTTTGAGCCAGAAGCTGTCGGGAGTAGCTGGATAGTACAATTTTGGGGTGCGCACTGCGCACCTTATCCATAATAATATCGGGTGCTACGAATAAAGGTAGGGTGTGCACCGCGCACCTTATCTATAAATAATATCGGGTGTGTACCGCGCACCTTATCTATAAATAATATCGGGTGCTACAAATTAATAACGTAGCGTGCGCACTGCGCACCTTACAACAAAAATAGAATAAATAAATGCCATTTTTTACACCTTTCCAATCAGCAATTCGCAGTTTTGCTTCTTCGATCCAACAGCGGTTGGCAACGACTGGATTTTCTGCACCAAATCCAGCAACGCTGCCCAGTTCGTTTGCGACTAACAATCCTGGTGGAATTCGCGGCGTTTGGATACCCACCACTGACTGCAAAGTTCTCACATCAAAAGAGCGAATTGCTGAGGCAATGGACTTTCTCGCCGATACGGGATTTAATACCGTTTTTCCTATAATTTGGAGCCAGGGTTATACGGCTTATCCTTCTCAAATTATGCGAGAAAACTTTGGGGTTGAAATTGACTCGCGCTATCAAGGTCGCGACCCCTTAGCAGAAATATGTGTTGAGGCAAAAAGAGTTGGTTTAAAAGTGATTCCTTGTTTTGAATACGGATTTGTGAGTTCTTACAATCGCAAGGGCGGTCATTTGCTGGCGAAAAAACCTGAGTGGGCCGCCCGTGATTCCAGCGGCAATTTACTTAAGAAAAATAACTTTGACTGGATGAACTCTCTTGACCCGGAAGTGCAAAACTTTGTGCTGGGGTTGATGCTGGAAGTTGCTAAGAATTATCCGGTAAACGGCGTTCAAGGAGACGATCGCATTGCGTTTCCCGTAGAAGGCGGTTACGACGAAAAAACTGTTAAACGCTATCGAGAAGAGTGCGGTAAAGCAGCGCCGTCGAATTGTAAAGATAAACATTGGCTGCAATGGCGCGCTGATATTATTACTGAGTTTGTGGCTCGTTTACACCGAGAAGTAAAAGCTATTAATCCTGATTTGTTGCTGTCGATGTCGCCGAGTCCTTATGAGTGGGGACTGGAAGAATATTTGCAAGATTCTAAAGCTTGGGTTGACCAAAACTTGGTCGATTTGCTTCACCCGCAGTTTTATCGCCGCGATTTTAACGCTTACAAACAATTGGTAGATAAACTGATTGAGAGACAGCTTAGCGGGCAGCAAGTAAAGTGCGTGTCGCCCGGGATTTTGTTGACGAATCGAGGCAGTAAATATAGCATAACTCCCGAGCTGTTGTTGCAAGTAATTGCTTACAACCGCTCTCGCGGCATTCAAGGAGAAGTGATGTTTTTTTACGAAGGTTTGCGAGATAACGATAACGCTTTGGCTGAGGTTTTGAAAAAAGGGCCCTATGCTCGTTGAGAAATTGTCCCGCAATCAAGCTGTTTCCGGTTGGCTGCGCTCAACCGCGCCGATCGCTATTTCAAACCAACGAGCTATAAAATGATATAGCAGAGTTAGGCTATCTAACAACCCAGCGAGGCCCAGCAGCAAGCGCTACTAATTGTCAAGCCGATCGCCCAAAAAAAACCGATAATTAATAATTGGGGAGTTGCAAAAATAGTGGCATAAGACATATTTTAGAAGTGGTGCAAGCTTTTTTGAGAAGTAGCGTTTTGTAGACGCTATATTATTTTTTATACACACAATTTAAAATAGCAATCTCAAGCGCTCGCTAAAATATTAGGTAAATCAATGAACGCCGCAGCAACCCTCATCCAACAGCTACCCGATCTCAGCGATGCTCAATTCAATCAAAAATATTTGAAACAAAAAGAAGGGATGCGCACCTTGGCGACAATATTGCCGCAAGTAGAAGAGCAAAGTCTGGCTTTGCGGGCAGTAAAATTAGCCCTAAAAGTAAATTTAAAACTCGGCTCGAAGCTAGCAGGAACGGTAAAGCCAGAATTTCAAACATCCACAATAAAATTAATCCAAAAAATCCCAACTTCGCCGCTGCTCAAAATTAAACTGCTGGCCCTAACAAGTTCGGATCTGGCAATTCCGATACTTGCGGCAACATTGAACCACAAAGAAAGTGCAGTGCGCCTTCATGGCATTCGGGCGATCGGGAAAATCGGCTCCGAAGCAGCAGTAATTGAATTAGCCCGATCGCTCGAATCCGTAGATTCCCAAGTGCAAGCTTGGGCGGCTTGGGCTTTAGGAGAAATCAACTCGAAACCAGCAGCCTCCGCACTGCTCAAAGCCCTCAACCACAAAGCCTCCGGGGTGCGCGTCTGGGCTGTTTGGGCCTTGGGCAAAATTCACCCCAAAACAGCCGTCCCCGCACTGCTCAAAGCCCTCAAACACCAAGACTCCGAAGTGCGCTGGCGGGCGGCGGTCAACTGCGGGAAAATCGGCGTTTCTGAGGTAGTTCCCGCGCTAATAAATGCCCTCAGAGACTCGAATCACATCGTCCGCGCTAGGGCCGCGACGGCTTTGGGGAAAATCGGCAATTGTGAGGCAGTACCCAGCTTAGTAGAATTGCTCCACGACGATCCCGACTCCTATGCAGTTTCTTTGAGGGCCGCCGAGGCCTTGGGACAAATCGGCACGGAAACGGCTGTGGCCGGCCTGCTGGAAGCCCTCAACCATGACGACTCAGACGTGCGCGGCAGTGCAGTTTCTGCCTTGGGGGAAATCAGCAGCGAGGTGGCTGTGGTGGCGGTAATGCGATCGCTCTCGGATCGAGACATTTTCGTGCGCGGCAGGGCTGCGGTTGCCCTGGGGAACATCAGTACAGCCGGAGATGCTAACTTGCAAAAAATGGTGACAGCGGGACTGGCGATCGCAATTGGCGACAGCGAATCTTATGTCCGGTGGAGAGTTGCTGCTGCTTTGGGGCAAATTGGGACAGAGGAAGCTGTGGCAGGTTTAGTGCGGCTGCTGGGGGACGAAACCTCTGGAGTGCGTCACAATGCTGTTAAATCCCTCGGTCAAATTGGCTCGACGGCGGCTATTTTGGCTCTGGAAACAGCTTTAAACCGAGAATTTGCTGACGTTCGCGCCCTGGCAGCCCAATACTTGGCCGATGTCAGCACTGAGGCAGAAACAGTTGATTTTGAACCATCAGTTGTCGCAGATTTATCGGATCAAAAATTGCCGAAAATCCTGATTGCTTCGCAAGCAGAAGCCAGCGAATACAGTGTCGATCGCGCTGTGGGGCGCGAGATCGAATACCTGATCTCGATCGGCAGTCCGGGCGTAGCAGATCCCAGAAATTTTCACAAAGTCCCGAACCGACTGCGGCTGGAATTTAACGACCTCGACACCCCGGTTGACGACCCCGATCAAATCTTGCCTACCCTTGAGGATGTACTGAAAATTATTGACTTCGCCGTCAAAATGTCCTCGCAGGGAGGCAGTTTGCTCATCTGCTGCCAAAGTGGAATCAGCCGTTCAACTGCCACAGCTTTGATTGTTTGTGCTGCGCTGTTGGGTCGCGGCAAAGAACGGGAAGCTTGGGCCGTTGTGCTCGCCGCCAGACCCCAAGCCAAGCCGAACCGCTGGATGGTGCACTTGGCGGATGAAGCTTTGGGTAGAGACGGTAAGCTAGCACTGGCGATCGAATTGACCGCTGCCACTCCAGAACTCGCAATTGCCAACAGTTGACTCGCAGAAACCGGGTTTCTTTTCGTAAGCCCTACAGTTATACTCTACTAACGAGACTTCACCTCAGACTTGTCTTTGCGGGGCAACGGTGCCAAAAGCCGATCGCCAGGGTGCAAAAGTTCGATCGGCTGCCGCATTTGTGACATTCTGTGCTACAAAGTCGTCGGATGCTCAACAAAAACCGTCAAGCAATCGTCGTATTGCTGGCAGCAAAACTCCAAAGCTGAGGAATCGGGTGCATTGTCAACAGACAATATCAGGTTGGGGGAGCTCACAGGCAAAACGCATCAGACAGAATTTTCTGGCTGTAACATTCCACGCGGGGATAATTCACTGCCGGGATAAATTTTTATTTATTTTGCCTGCTGCACACTTTTACGAGTCGAAAAAGTAATTTGGCAACAGCCATCAACAGCCTAATTATCTATTAGACATCAACCGAATTTAAGTTTTTCCTCGGACTCGACAAGAGTTTTAGATACTTTTTCGCCGATGCCTACTAGAAAATAGACAAGCTTTTCCGTTTGGAGAATTTAAGAGCGTGGTAAATTTTAACAGAATACAGCGGTTGCATATGTCAAAAATTAACTTGCTCAAAAAAACAGGGGACGAAGCAAGTCTATCGGTTGCCGTTTGCGAAGGCAAAGGCGAAGTAAATTCCGAGTTAAAACCATTTAATCAGCAGGAAAAACCTGTAGAAAAGCCAAAGATCAACCCAAAAAATAGCAATGTATGTAAACAGATGCCACTCTTTATTTCCGGACAAATGGCTTCTGTAGAAACCGCGACCGAAAAAACATCCAGCCAAGATTTCGTACAAAAATCATCCTTAAAAATCAGCAAAAGTTGGCTATCTAAAATTGGCAGTTTGCCTATCAATCAAAAAATTGGTGGCGGGTATTTGCTGGCAATAGGAATCGGTTTTATTGGCTCCCTGAGTGGACTGGTAATCGCCGACTACTACCAAGGACAAGGAGTAAACCAACTCAATGATGCTCACCTGCAAGCCCAATTGGTGGGCAATTTTAAAGATGCAGCGCTGGCGGCGCAATTGCAGGGAGCACAGCTAGATTCTTTTGTAGACAATTCCGCCCAACTACAACTGCAAAAAGAGCAGTTGGTCGCGAGTGTTACTAAAGCAAAAAACCTGCGCTTGCGCATAGAAAAGTTTGCAGACAGCCAACCCGCTTGGCTGGCAGCAAAGCCGGAAGTTCTCAAAACTGTACTGCAAGAGTGCACGGAAAATTTAGAATCCTACGCCGATACTCTCCAGTCAACTTTGCAGCAAATCCAGCAATCGCAACTGTCGCCTCTGGAGATAGAGTCGGCCAGAAAATTGTTGGCAACAGAAAGCGGAGAAGGTGTCCAACAGCTCAACAAAAGCCTTGAGGAATTGAGCAAAATCCTCGAAATTGCCCAGCAGCAAGAGGGGCAAGGGGGTGAAGTGATGGAAGACGCTCAAGGAATGGAAAAAGCCATAATTATTGTTAGTATGCTGCTGTCGGTAGTGGTGGCGGGAATTGTGGCTTGTCGCACCAGTCGGGCGATCGCCCAACCTGTTATCAGCGTTACTCAGGTGGCCCAACAAGTAGCCGCCGAGTCTAATTTTGACTTGCGAGTCCCCGTCACGGCACAAGGCGAAATAGGCTGTCTGGCTGTCTCTCTCAATCACTTAATTGAGCGAGTTTCGGAACATACAAAAGAATTGAAAAAAGCTAAGGAAGCAGCCGTTACCGCTAACACTGCTAAAAGCCAGTTTTTAGCAAATATGAGCCACGAATTGCGGACGCCTTTAAATGCGATTATCGGCTACAGTCAACTACTTTCAGAAGATGCTCAGGATGCTGGATGTGATGAGTTTGTACCCGACTTGAACAAGATTCAGAAGGCGGGTACGCACCTGCTATCTTTGATTAACGATATCCTCGATTTGTCAAAAATTGAAGCCGGGAGGATGAAACTTGAAATCGATGAATTTGACATCGAATCCCTGGTTGACAATGTTGCGGGTGCCGCGAAACCGTTGGTAGAGAAAAATGGCAATGTTTTAGACATAGAGTGCGATCGAACTGCGGGTATCATGCACGCTGATTTCAAAAAAGTGCGGCAGGTTTTGATGCACCTGCTGAGTAATGCTGCCAAGTTCACCAAAAACGGCAGGGTGAAACTGACTGTCAGGCGCATTGAAGGAAGCGGCAAATTGAATGCAGCAGGGCGATCGGCGATTGACAATTCAATGCCTGCCGATGAAACTCCTTCTGCGGCGATCGCTTGTCCCTTGCTGAATGTTCAAGAGTCGGATTGGATTTGTTTATCTGTTAAGGATACCGGAATTGGAATGTCGGAAGAACAACAGCACAAATTGTTTGAAGCTTTTGTGCAAGCTGACTGTTCAACAACGCGACCTTACGACGGCGCGGGATTGGGGCTGACACTCAGCCGCTACTACTGTCACATGATGGGCGGCGAGATTTTGGTAGAAAGCGAGGAGGGAAAAGGGTCTATTTTCACTGTGCGGATACCTGCGGGAAATGGGAAAGTAGGTTGTTCTAATTAAATGTAAAATTCGATAGCTGTTAGATACCCGACTGCTTAAAGAAGTCGGGTATCTGGGTATACTGATATAGCTGGGATATTTAGTCTCGATTCCAAAATCGTTTAGACTTTTCCTCACTATGTAACTCATCTAATATATCTTTAATTTCAGGCCAGCCATCTGAAAATTTATAAAAATCTTTTTCTAGTGGACGGACAGGCAAACTTTTATAGGATTGAGCATCATCTGCTTTAGAAATTATCTTCATAATTGCCAATAAAATTTCTGTACCCAACTTTTGAGCTATCTCTTCAGCTTGGAAAATTTCTTTATCATCTGATATAAAACTCCCGTGCAAAAGCTCATTTCTAACTTTAATAAACAGAGGAATATCTTTGCTATCCATATCCATGTATTTTTTACCTTCAATATTTAAGTCGTTCACAAAGAATCGGATGACTGTGGAAAGGGCTGGTGTCGTGCTATCACTGGAAGATTGAATATTTTTAAGCTTCTTGACAAGCTTTTTATGTTCAGATAGAAGTTGATTATTTTGTGAACATCCATCTCTTAGCTTTGAAAGTCCGTCTATTTCCCACAACCAGTAGGAATAAAAGTATTCGATTGCAGAACATGCTGCCATAAGTTTTAATTCGACAGTAGATTCATAAACTGTTATTTTTAAATGTCCTATTCCCCTGCTAAGTTGCTTACTTAAAGGACAACATTCTAGGAATGAAGTGACATTACCTTCAAAATGAATACCTAGAGTAGGCCAAGATTTGCTAATTCTGGGGATTCTTCTTCTCTCCCAAATAGGAATTATCCGACCGGAAATGTATTTATTTTGAGAACACATTGAATAATCATAATAAATTGGCAAGATTTCACGATCGCAGAGAATGCTGAGAAAAGCACAAACATCATTAAGAACATTTTCTAAGTGTCTAGCCAAAGAAACTTCAATTTCTTGAGATTCCTGGATAATCAAATTATTTATAGCCGGATTATTTAAGGGGATTCTAATATCTATAAAACTAAGCTTGTATAGAGTCTCTATATTTTTTGTGTATAAGATATCGTGGTCTTTATGAGTAACATACTTCTTCCCGCACTTGACTTCATAACCTGAGTTTAACGCACAATACAAACTTCGCTTGTCTGCTATGGTATCGGCATCTATATTTCGTGATCCACCAGGCGTATTTTCAAACTCTGTAATAAAAGAATCGTCAATTGATGAAAATTCATCATTTAAGTAAGCTCTCACTTGATAGTTAGGCTTTTCTGCAACATGAAAGTCTTTATTTAAGCCCCAATAAGTTATAAATTTGACTACATTAAAGTTTGTTATCCCACCATAAGGTGGGATAGAATAACCAATTAGTAATGTGCTACCGTTAATAACAAGAATTTGCTGTCGCTCCTCGTGCATTTGCCTAGCTATTTGCAGAAGAGCATCGTCAGCAATACCTTCCCAAATTAGCTTGACCTCTATCTCAACTTCTTCTATGAATATGAGACGCAAGCTAATCGTTATCAATTGAACAGTATCTTTAACTAACAGTTTGGCATAACCTTGATAGGTCCAATTTCCCGGAAAACCATTTATCCATCCTGGATGAGTCATAGAGGTATTTTAAATTTCGCAGAGCATTGAGAATACCGCATATTTGTTTTTTTGTCAAACAAATCAAAAAAAATTAGGAGTTTCCAGTATTTACGATTTGCGGTATAGTGTCTTTTATCTTTCTAGATTATCTCATTTGTCTCCATTCCATGACTAAACGTACTGGGTATTATAAACTGTCCGGGTCGCCTCTCCTTAATCAAGTCCGACAAACACTTCGTCTTAAACACATGAGCCGAAGCTTAGTTAATCTGTTCTGGTAAGTATGAAGTTCAATACCGTAAAAGAAGTTACATCCTGGAAAAACTTCATACTAAATGATGATATCTACGACCTATCACATCTTAATGCTCAGTGGGTTGAGTATCTAGACCAAACAGACGAAGAAAAACAGATCGCATACAAGTTTATAGTAAGTTATGGCTTACATTGCTTCACTAAAGATTCAGATGATGTTTCTAGCGAAGAATCACAGTTATTGATGTACAGTGCACCGAAAGAGTCTAGACAATTTAATTTTGAGAGATATCAACTCTCAAAGCACTTACCGAGTATTATTAAGTCATTGGGCGAGAAAGAAACCTTAGTTTGTCACGCTGGGTATGGAAAATTTGCAACCGTTAAAATTTTGGATTCAAATGGTAGAGAGGTTGATTATTACGTTGCTTTTGCAGTATTCAAAGAAGTTAAAAAGCTGAGATTACACGTACAAAGTGCTTACCCTAAATACGAAGGCATAGGCAAAGTGAAAAAAGTTGGCTTCTTCGTTATAGCCAAAAACTTATTGAATAATAACAAATTACCGAAGCCATAAAATAACAAAGGCTCCTTAAGGAGCCTTCGCCAAAAAATCAGTTTTGGTATTCAGAACGTCTTTACCGGAATTTCCTCGACCCTAGTGGGTAACGGGATGTCATCCTTAGAGGATGTCTGCTGCATCCATGTTTAATATAGTCTATTATTTTGATATATGTCAAGTCCCTACCCCCAATACTAAAAATGCTTGCGGATGTGTGATTTGGTGGAAATTTCCCAGGCAGAGGCGCTGCTGACGAGAATGCGATGTCTCGGCAGTGGTTGTTGAGTTTGGCGTCATCAAAGATCCACCACAGCAAAATCGAGGAGGTAGCTCATTCCCATTGCTTGAATTCCTTTTCTGGTTGGGGTTCAAAGAAAGCGTCCCCGAGTTGTCCGGTGAGTAAACCCGGAGTGCGGGGCTGTGCACGCTCTCTCCCTAAACCCAGGCGAAAGTAGTCAATCAAGTCATAAAGTTGTGCGAGGTTATCTTCGGGAATGTTTTGCAGTTATTGGATAATCTTCTGGAGCAATATAAATTAAATTCTCCCGTGGTTGGTGGTTAATTAATCATCTGCCGCTGGTTGAGCCTAGTCGAAACCAGCAACATCAAATTATTTTCCCACACCAGCGGGTTGCTGGCGGTTTCGCACTTCCAGAAAAATCAACAAAGCATTAACATCAGCCGGATTCACCCCGCCAATTCTCGCCGCTTGGCCAATAGTCAGCGGTTTCACCTTAGCCAACTTTTCCCGCGACTCTTTCGAGAGAGTTGTAATTGCCATGTAATCCAAATCCGCAGGCAATTGCCTGCGTTCGTGTTTGGCAATGTCATCAATTTGATTTTGCTGTCTTTGCAAATAGCCCGAATATTTTATGTCAATTTCTGCACCATCTTTCTCGGCCAACTTCAGATTAGAATTGCCTAAATTGTACCGTTCCAAATCGACATAATGAAAACCAGGACGGCGCAACAAATCAGCGAGAGTAATTGAACCTTTAATCGCTTGTTGGGTGTCAGCAAAAATTGCCTTGCCAACTTCCTCGTGTTCTTTCACCCGCGTGGAGTACAAGCGTTCCTTCTCTGCCACAATATTAGCTTGTTTCCGCTCAAATAACTCCCAGCGCCGATCGCCAATCAAGCCAATTTCGCGTCCCAGGGTCGTCAAGCGTTGATCCGCATTGTCCGATCGCAATAATAGCCGGTATTCCGATCGCGAAGTCAACATCCGGTAAGGTTCCCGCAAATCCTTCGTACACAAATCATCAATCAAAGTCCCGATATAACTTTGCTCGCGAGGAAACACAATCATCTCCTGATTTTTCGCAAACCGAGCCGCATTAATACCCGCCACAATCCCCTGTGCAGCCGCCTCCTCATATCCGGTCGTACCGTTCACCTGTCCCGCGCAAAACAGCCCTTCGATCTTCTTAGTCATCAGCGTTGGAAAACACTGAGTTGCCGGCAAATAATCGTACTCCACAGCATAAGCTGGACGCATCATCTCGCACTTTTCCAAACCCGGAAGAGTCCGCAGCATTTGCAATTGCAAATTTTCCGGTAAACCAGTCGAAAATCCTTGGATATAAAGTTCAGGAATATCTCTACCTTCCGGTTCAATAAAAATCTGGTGACTTTCCTTATCCGCAAACCGCACAATCTTATCTTCAATACTCGGACAATAGCGCGGCCCCTTCGCATCAACCCAGCCGCCGTAGACTGGAGAAAGGTGCAAATTGTCTTTAATTAACTGATGAGTTGCTGGCGTAGTTCGAGTCAAATAACAAGGCATTTGTTCGCGTTCCACCCAAACTTCTGGATCGAAACTAAACCAGCGAACCTCTGCGTCTCCCGGCTGCGGTTCCAGGTTGGTATAATCGAGAGTACGTTTGTCTACTCTTGCCGGAGTTCCAGTCTTCAACCTGCCAGTTTCAAAGCCCAAACGATTGAGAGTTTCCGTCAAGCCAACGGCAGCAAATTCTCCGGCACGTCCTGCCGGCATCGACTTATTGCCCACCCAAATTGTGCCGCCTAAAAAAGTTCCTGTAGTCAGGATTACTGCTTTGCATTCAAAAGCGACGCCGAAGTATGTTTCCACTCCGATCACTTCTTCGTTTTTGCCCAAAACTAAGTCTGTAACCATCGCTTCGCGGATGGTCAAATTCTCTTGATTTTCAACAATATTATTCATCACAGCGGCGTATTCCCGCTTGTCGGTTTGTGCTCGCAGCGCCCAAACTGCGGGGCCTCTCGAAGCGTTGAGGACGCGCTTTTGCAAATAAGTGCGATCGGCCATTTTGCCAATTTCCCCGCCTAAGGCATCAACTTCGTTAGTGAGTTGGGTTTTAGCCGGGCCGCCGACAGCCGGATTGCAAGGTTGCCACGCAATTTTGTCGAGGTTGAGGGTGAGGAGAAGGGTGCGACAGCCGAGGCGAGAAGTGGCGAGGGCGGCTTCGCAGCCGGAGTGTCCGCCACCAACTACGATGATGTCGAAACTGTCTTGGAATTGTACTGGTGTTTGTGCGGTCATGGTCTGCGTTTGAGCGGCAAGGACTCGTACTTTATTTTAGCAGTAATGTCGAGGGTTTTGGGATTGATTTTTTGGCAAAAATATTGATGTGTGATTTTTAACCGCAGATGAACGCAGATGAACGCGGATGGATGTCTGGTTTAATTTGAAGTGGGCTGGTCGATTAGGATAAAATTAGGGCATATTAATTGAGATGAAGATTATGCGATCGACTGCCAGACCAAAAGGGCAAAATTACGACAACCTTGTTAGGGCCGGAAGGCACTTTTGAATGTTTAGAACTTCCTGGCGGAAACGAGCAACTGTTAAGAGTATTCTTTCTCGAAATGCTAGGAATTAAACTCTCATTTAAAAATCCAAGTTTGTATCTTTTGCCGGTTAGTCCGACAGAAACTTATTTAACAATTCTGTAGATTTATCCCCAACAGCTAGAAGATTGCCTACTACTTCCCAGATCTCCCTTCGCGACAAGAACGCTGACGCGCCGCTTCGCGTAACGCCTCTTCGCGGTTCAATAATTCGGTAATCTTGCAGTTTTGCGTTATGTTAGACAAAAAAATCTCAACAAGCGTACACAACAAGTGAAATACTTCTTCTTATCCGACGGCTGGAAAGTGGGGCGCGTCTGGGGAGTCGGCGGCGAGTGGAGTTACGCCGCTTGGAGGCGCCACCCCGATATTGTACAACTCGACCTCTGTCTCTGGGATCAAAAAGAAAAAATGTGGCTCTACCGCGTAGAAGACGCTGTACTCATGGTAGAAGTCAAACCGACAGCCCCGATCGACCCGAACGATCCTGCCAAAAACATCGGCAACGTCGTGCTGACCAGACTCATCGATGCGGAGCAAGTCCTCGAACGCCTCGGGACGATCGCCGCCCGCTGCGAAATGGGCAACCCGCAACTAATATAACGCCCAACATATTGCAATCGGTTCTAACACTCGATACACTTCTTTAAATAACTTTCATTTTTATGCTTCCACCTTTGAAGGTAGAGGGCATTCGGCAAAAGGCAGACTTTAAAGCCCGCAGGTAACTGCTAGGGATTCAGAATCTGATTTTGCCGTCAAAATAGACATCATCACTTACACCTTGGAGAACCGCAGTCAATGGGACTACCCTGGTATCGCGTACACACAGTCGTCTTAAATGACCCAGGCCGATTGATTTCTGTACACTTAATGCACACTGCCCTCGTGGCAGGTTGGGCCGGCTCAATGGCCCTTTATGAATTAGCAGTTTTTGACCCCACAGATCCAGTTCTGAACCCGATGTGGCGTCAAGGGATGTTCGTGCTCCCCTTCATGGCTCGCTTGGGAGTCACGGGTTCTTGGGCCGGTTGGAGCATCACCGGCGAAGGTAACGTCGATCCGGGCTTCTGGTCTTTTGAAGGCGTCGCTGTCGCTCACATCATCCTCTCGGGCCTGCTGTTCTTAGCAGCAGTCTGGCACTGGGTATTTTGGGACTTAGAACTTTTCAGAGACTCTCGCACCGGCGAACCAGCCCTCGACTTGCCAAAAATGTTTGGCATTCACCTGTTCCTCTCCGGCTTGCTCTGCTTCGGCTTCGGCGCATTTCACCTTTCTGGACTTTTCGGCCCGGGAATGTGGGTGTCCGACCCCTACGGCCTGACCGGTCACGTCCAGGCAGTGGCACCTTCTTGGGGCCCTGAAGGCTTTGACCCGTATAATCCGGGCGGCATCGTGGCTCACCACATTGCAGCGGGCGTAGTCGGCGTAATTGCCGGTTTGTTCCACTTGACAGTGCGGCCGCCGGAACGTCTTTACAAAGCCCTGCGGATGGGAAATATCGAAACTGTACTTTCTAGCAGTATTGCTGCGGTGTTCTTTGCAGCCTTTGTGGTTGCGGGTACGATGTGGTACGGTTCTGCTGCTACTCCGATCGAACTTTTTGGCCCGACTCGCTATCAGTGGGACGGAAACTATTTCCAACAAGAAATCGATCGCCGAGCTCAAGCTAGTTTGGCCTCCGGCGCTAGCATCCAATCTGCTTACGAGCAAATTCCCGAAAAATTGGCTTTCTACGACTACGTGGGCAACTCTCCAGCTAAAGGCGGTTTGTTCCGCGCCGGCGCGATGGTTAATGGCGACGGTATTGCTAAATCTTGGCTGGGCCATCCGGTATTTACTGACAGCGAAGGTCGGGAATTGTCGGTTCGCCGCCTCCCCAACTTCTTTGAAACATTCCCAGTGATTTTGACTGACAAAGATGGGGTCGTTCGCGCTGACATCCCCTTCCGCCGCGCTGAATCAAAATACAGCTTTGAACAAAGCGGAGTTACCGTCAGCTTCTACGGCGGCGAACTTGACGGTCAAACCTTTAATAATCCTCTAGATGTTAAGAAGTTTGCTCGCGCCGCCCAAAAGGGTGAAGTATTTGAATTCGATCGCGAAACCTTGAATTCTGACGGGGTTTTCCGCACTTCGACTCGCGGTTGGTTCACTTTCGGACACGTTTGCTTTGCTTTGCTATTCTTCTTCGGCCATCTCTGGCACGGTTCTCGGACTATTTTCCGCGACGTGTTTGCTGGAGTTGAGTCCGACATGGAAGAACAAGTCGAGTGGGGCCTGTTCCAAAAAGTGGGCGACTTGACCACAAGAAGAGAAGAATCTCTCTAGATTTCTCCAGCCTCTGGGTAGCGGGGAACTTCCCCGGTACACAAAAACCCGGTTTCTTCAAGAAACCGGGTTTTTTTAGTTAATAATAAAACCAGTAATTAAGATAAAATAATACGGCAAGGGAAGATAGGGAAAATTTAACATGGAAAGTGTTGCTTACATTTTGATTCTGGCTTTAGCCTTAGGTGTACTATTTTTTGCGATCGCCTTTCGGGAACCTCCCCGGATTGGCAAATAATTAGCTAGACGCCTGCAGCAAGTCCAAAATCTCCTGAACCGGACTGCGGTCAGCCCGCACCATTGCATCGAATCTGGTGCGGGACTATTCCACCGGCTGTGTGTTAAGTCATTTTTCTAGTCCAGCCATTCATCAGACCCCAAGCGGTTAGATGAATGGCAATTTGCTGGCAATGCCTGTTAAAATCAGCAATCATGCGCTGTTCCTCCTGCCAACACACAAATAGCCGCGTTCTAGAGTCGCGTTCAGCCGAATCCGGTCAAAGCATCCGCCGGCGGCGCGAGTGTTTGAGCTGCCAGCACCGCTTCACAACTTACGAACGCATAGAATTCGTGCCGATTACGGTGATCAAACGGGACGGCAAGCGCGAATCTTTTGACAGGTCAAAATTAGTCAGGGGACTGATTCGGGCCTGCGAAAAAACCGGTTTGTCTTCCGGGCATCTCGAAACCCTGGCAGAAGAAATCGAGGCGCAACTCCAAGGTCGATCGCTCCGAGAACTCGCCAGCTCAGAAATTGGGGAACTGGTGCTGTTGCACCTGCGGCCGCTCAGCGAAGTAGCTTACGTCCGTTTCGCCTCTGTATACCGCCAATTTCGAGGCATCCGAGACTTTGTAGATACCCTAAATCACCTTCAGAATCCGCTCAACGAAGCTGAAGATTCAGAAACAAAGCCAGATTTTGACGCAGATTCGCCACAGCCGGATGCAGTCGATCGAGAAAGCCCCACATCCTGCGCTACTCCCAGCTAAAATCGCTTAAATTAATTTAAAAGCAGTAAGCTAGTCAGTCGATTTGAGATTTCAGATTTGAGATTTACTCCACAGATGCAATCTGCAAGACTTGAACAAAAGTCTAAAATTTTGATCTGTCCGCGACAGGAGTACGTGGCACGCTATCCGTTTTTGGGCGGGGTAAGTTATAGAAATATTCTCTTGAGATTGAAAACCCTGTCCGTTTAGGCCCCGGATTCCAAGCGACGGCGGGAGCGGCTTGCCGAAGTCTGAGCGCTTCGCCGAAGCTCTCAAGAGACGAAGAGTCCCCGTGTTCTTTTTTCTGGGTCTTTGTGCTAGGTGTGTTATGATCGTCATCGGTCTAAAATTGAGTATAACTAAACAACGTAAAAACTTAACTCGATTGGTTGAGTGATCGGTCACACCTCACGGTGTTGCAGTTTAGGAAAGCTAAATTTGAACTAAACCTAACTACAGGTGAAGAACTAATTAAATACGGTAAGGCATACCGGAATTTATGCTTCTGGAGAAACCGACCTCTACTTAAACTGGAGCAATCCTGTCGCAAGCGGCGTCGGCTCGTTCAATGAAGAATCTCAGTTTCTTTATACCTGAGAGTGTCAATGGACTCTGAATGTTAAGATTAAACCTTTTAACGCAGAGTTTCGAGTAATAGCAGTGGCAAGCCCGGACGTGCAGTTGCACAGGGAAAAAGTTAGCAAAAACTGACTTTAGTAAAAGGTTTTGAAAGAAGTTAACCGCTTTTTCACCAAAATCTCTAATATCTGCCGGCACAAACGAAAAACATGAAGGAGAGAAATCCTAGGAAACTATTCGCATGGTCAATCTCAAAACCACAGTCAAAGACATCGGCTTTACTCACGAAGATTTTGCAGCCCTACTTGATAAATATGACTATCACTTTAGCCCGGGCGATGTAGTAGCGGGTACAGTTTTTAGTATAGAGCCGAGGGGCGCTCTGATTGATATCGGTGCTAAAACAGCAGCGTACATTCCCATTCAGGAAATGTCGATCAATAGAGTCGAAAGCCCTGAAGAGGTATTGCAATCAAACGAAACCAGAGAATTTTTCATTCTAACCGATGAAAATGAAGATGGACAATTAACTCTGTCCATCCGGCGCATCGAGTATATGCGGGCCTGGGAAAGAGTGCGACAACTGCAAGCAGAAGATGCCACAGTACGATCGCAAGTATTTGCCACCAACCGCGGCGGCGCACTCGTGAGAATAGAAGGCTTGCGAGGCTTTATTCCCGGTTCTCACATCAGCACCCGCAAACCGAAGGAAGAATTAGTCGCCGAAGAATTACCATTAAAATTCTTAGAGGTAGACGAAGACCGCAACCGCTTAGTATTGAGCCACCGTCGCGCCTTAGTCGAGCGCAAGATGAACCGCCTCGAAGTCGGGGAAGTGGTCATCGGTACAGTACGCGGTATCAAGCCTTACGGTGCCTTTATCGACATCGGCGGCGTCAGCGGCTTGCTGCACATCTCGGAAATTTCGCACGATCACATCGATACGCCTCACAGCGTTTTCAATGTCAACGACGAAGTGAAAGTGATGATCATTGACTTGGATGCTGAGAGGGGCCGGATTTCTCTCTCCACCAAGCAGTTGGAACCGGAACCGGGCGCGATGGTCAAAAATCGCGAATTGGTGTACGAAAAAGCTGAGGAAATGGCAGCTAAGTTCCGGGAGAAAATGCTCGCTCAAAAGCAAGCTAAAGCAGGCATAGACGTTCCTGTAGACTCGATCGATGCTGATGATGACATCTCCGACGAAATACTCGAAGACGTGCCCTCAGCAATGGAAGAAGATCTGCCAGAAGATTTAGCACCGGAAGCAGCACCGGAAGCAGCACCGGAAGCAGCACCGGAAGCAGCACCGGAAGCAGCACCGGAAGCAGTATTAGATGTAGAGGAAGCAATCCCTCCTGCGACGGTAGAATAACATCGCAAGTCATCGCAAGTCACTGTCATTAAAAGAGGGTATTTTCCCTCTTTTTTTTGCCTTCAACGCCTCAATTAGCAATTAGCAATTAGCAACTAGCAATTAGCAACCATTTAATACCACCGTCCCAAAAAATGCCACTGTAAGCTAGCTCCAAATGCTTACAGAATCAGTCGTTGCCAATTATTTAATCTAAAATCCTTCGACTCAGCGATCGCGCCGGAAGCTCAATTATCAAATGCTATAACATCTTGCTACAGACAGATGCAGCGATCGCTCTTTGAATTAATATCGGCAGCCGATAGCTCGGTCTAAATAAACATGGTCTTCATGCTGCTAATTTGTTAAGATTTATAGACATCAGGGACATCCGCACAGGTGCAAACTCATCCTAATTCTTAGGGAAGAACAAAGCAGACAAGCAAAGTATACAACAAAATACTTATAAATTTTTTGCCCTGACGCTCAGAGGCAAGCGGATCATGAACATCGAACTATTAAAAGAAAAGCTAGAACAGCTCAAAAAACGTCCCAATTCCAGCAAAGGAACGATCGACCAAATTGAAAAATGGTTAATCGGTTCCCACATTTTGCAGAGATTGAGAATAAACCCTTATTACGTAGCAGGCGATACAGTCAAGAATGTTAAAAGAATTACTTCGGAATTTCTGCACGGAGTAACAGCCGGCGCTTTCGACTTGCACTGGGATATTCACTGCCCGCACTGCAACATGATTACAGACGAATTCAAGGATTTGGCAGACACGTCAGAAATGTCTTTTTGCCCCATGTGCGAGCGCGAGTTTAACATTGATTTGCTCGATCGCGTTGAAGTTACTTTTTCCCTAAACAAAGAAATCGAAGACCCGCAACTGCGGCCAGTCTGCGCTCCCCCTCCCGTACTCCAGAACAAACTGCAACTGGTAACACCTTTATACTGCACCGAATCCGAGACTGTCACCTTAGAAGAAGGTCGATACCGCTACTGCTGTCCCCTGACTTTAGCTAAAGGGATTTTAAAGGTTGAAGGCGAAAAAACAGAAGAGATACAAGAAATTAAACTCAAGCAATTAGCCGGCAGAGATTTTGACAAAACAGAACTGACCGTGCGTCCGGGAAAAGTGAAGATAGAATTAACTAATACCGATCACAATTTGTCCGGGCTGATTTTGCATTCAGAGGAATTGCCCGATGAACTGACATTAGAACAACTGCCTTTGCGGCTGTCAGGAATCCAACTGGTTCATCACCCGGATTACAAGCGTTTGTTCGGCGATCGCGTCATATCGGAAAGAGAGCGAGTCAAGATTCGGGCGATTACTATTATGTTTACTGATATTACCGGTTCTACCAGAATGTACGAAACACTGGGAGATACTAAAGCTTACAATATTGTGCGCGACCATTTTGAGATTTTCTTTGAGTCGATCGAGAAATTTGGCGGTAAAGTCATCAAAACCATCGGCGATGCCGTCATGGCTTCCTTTATCAGCAACGAACAAGCAATTATGGCAGCGGCCGCTGCTGTGACTCGTTTCAGAGAGTACAACTCCACTCGCGAACAAGCAGAGTGGATTCAAGTCAGAATTGGCATTCACCGAGGTACGGCTTTGCTCGTAAATCTCAATAATTCGATCGACTATTTTGGTTCCACAGTCAACAAAGCCGCCCGCCTTCAAAATCTTTCTAAAAGTGACGAAGTTTCGTTTTCAGAAGAGGTTTACAACGAGCAAGCATTTTTAACAGCATTAAAAGCGGCTGGAGTTTCCGAAATTCAAAAACGTGTTGAAGATTTAAAGGGAATACAAGGCGCACAAGTCGCTTATACTGCTAGAATCAGTACGGAATCGGTAATCGCGCTGTCTGCTACACAGGTCACTGACAGAAGCTAAATATGTAAACAAATATACCTGGTTATTGCCAGCCTCTACTTGCGATCGCCCCAACAGCAGAAAGAATTCTTCGATCGCCCTCAGATAATGGCTCCAACAGTGTAGCTCATCCTAAAGTGACTGGCGTTAGGATAGCAACCTAAGCTGCGATAAAAATAGTCTGAATTAATGACCAGCAGGCTTACCAGATATGTATGCTGCTAAATAACTGAAGTCGAGGACTTCACATTATGACTTCTCCTCAATTAGAACCTGAAAATACACCCGAATCGATCGCACCAGCCGCCCTCGACAGCGAACATTCAGCAAAAACCGATGCCCCCTTTCCCATAGTTGGGATTGCCGCCTCAGCAGGAGGGTTGGAAGCATTCACCGAGTTACTCAGCCATTTACCGGTAGATACGGGTATGGCCTTTGTGCTGATTCAGCATTTAGCCCCCAATCACAAAAGTTTGCTGACCCAGATTCTGACCAAACAGACGCAAATGCCTGTGAGTGAGGTACAAGATGGCGTAGCTGTAGAACCCAATCAAGTCTACATCATTCCGCCCAACACCAAGATGGTGCTCTCTAAAGGCGTGCTGCAACTATCACCCCGCGAGAAGATTTATGGCAAATATATGCCGGGAGATGCGTTTTTTACATCATTGGCGATCGATCGCGGACACAAAGCAATTGCCGTAGTATTATCCGGGGGAGACGGAGACGGTTCACTGGGGATCAAGGCAATCAAAGCAGCCGGAGGCGTGACTTTTGCTCAATGTCAAGGCACGGCAAAATTTGATAGTATGCCGAATACCGCTGTTGCGACAGGAAATGTCGATTTTGTTCTGCCACCGGAAAAAATTGCCGAGGAACTGGGAAACTATAGTCGCAGTGGGCTTCTCACTGGCCCGCTTCCCCTGGCAGAATTTGAGGAATCGCCCGAACAGCCATCGGCCCTGGCAACTATTTTGGCGCTGCTGAAATCGACCACAGGCGTTGACTTCACCGAGTACAAACCGGCTACCCTGAACCGACGCATCCAGCGGCGGATGGTATTGTATAAGGTAGAGAGCTTGGCTGATTACATCGAACAGCTTCAACAAAATACGGCTGAAGTCAAAGCTTTGTATGAAGAAATTTTGATCCACGTCACCAGTTTTTTCCGTGACAGCGAAGCCTTTCAAAAATTAAAAGAGCTGGTTTTCCCCACGATTACCCAAAATAAATCGGCAAATGATCCCATTCGGATTTGGGTGGCGGGATGTTCCACAGGTGAAGAAGTTTATTCGATCGCCATTTGCTTGTTAGAGTTTTTGGGCGATCGAGTTATCCCGCCAATCCAGATTTTTGCCACGGACATTGGCGAGGCGACGATCGGCAAAGCTCGGTCAGGCGTCTACCTAGAAAACCAAATGGTAGACGTTTCACCACAGAGGCGTTCTCGCTTCTTTATTCTCCAAGAAGGAGGTAGTTATAAAATCTGCAAGGCCGTCCGCGAACTGTGTGTATTTGCCCGACAAGACTTAGGTAGTGACCCGCCTTTTTCCAATCTCGATTTAGTTACCTGTCGCAATGTGCTGATTTACTTGGGAGAGTCATTGCAACAGAAAGTGATGCCGATTTTTCATTACAGCCTTAACCCAAAAGGCTTTCTCATGTTAGGTACTTCTGAGAGTACCGGAAAATTTTCATACTTGTTTAAGTCAGTGGATAAAAAGTATAAAATTTATGCAAAAAAGTTAACTGCCACTCGTCCCACTTTTTCATTTACGCCGAGTTCCTATCCCGTCGCTAAAACTGTTAAAAAACAGGAAATGAATGAAGAAAATTTAATAAAGAGCTTGGACTTACAGCGAGAAGCTGAGCAACAAATTTTGAATAGTTATGCCCCAGCCAGTGTGATTGTCAACGAGGATCTGAAAATCCTGCAAGTGCGGGGAGACGTCGATCCTTACTTGAGAGTGGCAGCCGGAACGCAGGACTTAAACTTGCTGACAATGGCAAGGGCAGGCTTGCTTGTTGAGCTTCGCACCGCAATTTATCAGGCACAAACGCAGAACGTGACAGTTAGGAAAGAAAGGGTAGTTGTTGAATGGGGCGGACGATCGACTATCGTCAATATTGAGGTGATGCCGTTTCAGCCGCACACCTTCACAGCACGCTATTTTTTGCTGCTACTTCAAGAGGTTTTACCCCAGGCGATCGACTTGGGCACCGTCACTCCTGAAAGCTGCGAGCCAGGTGCTTTAGCTTCGGAAAGTGACTGCCTGAGGCAGGCACTTGCCACCGCTAGCCAAGAAAAAGCTGCGGCTCAAGTGCACCTGCAATCGCTGATCCAGGAGCAGGAAAATCTCAACCAAGACCTCAAAATTGCCAACGAAGAAATCCTATCGAGCAACGAGGAGTTGCAAAGCACCAACGAGGAACTAGAAACTGCCAAAGAAGAGATTCAAGCCACTAACGAGGAACTCACCACCACTAACGAGGAACTTCGCAGTCGAAATATTGAACAAAGCCTGGTCAATAACGATCTGACAAATTTGCTTGCCAGTATCAATATCCCTATCTTAATGCTGACAAACGATTTACAGATTCGACGGTTTACGCCAACGGCACAGCAACTTTTGAGTCTGATTCCCACAGATGTTGGACGACCTTTTAGGGACATCCGATCGGCTCTTGACGTTCCCGACTTGGAACAGATGATTTTGGAGGTGATCGCGACTCTCAACACGAAAGAACAAGAAGTTCAAACTTTATCGGGATATTGGTACAACCTCCGCATTCGTCCTTACCGTACAACGGAAAACGTGATTGACGGTGTGGTGATGGTTTTGATCGATATTGATGCTCTTAAACGCAGTGCTAGAACCTTGGAAGATGCCCGAAACTACGCTGAAACCATCGTGGAAACTGTGCAAACGCCTTTAGTCGTGCTAGATGCTAATTTCCGAGTGAATAAAGCAAATCGATCGTTCTATGAAACGTTTCAGGTTTCATCCTCAGAAACAGCGCAATCTTCGCTGTTTGAGCTAGGGAACGGGCAGTGGAATATCCCCCAATTGCGATGGATTTTGGAAGATATTCTGGTTAGTGATGTTCGACTTGAAAACTTTGAGTGGGCTCACCTGTTCGATCATATCGGGCAGAAAACCATGCTGCTTAATGCTTGTAAACTGGAAGGAGAAGATCGAGCTTTAATGATTCTGTTGTCGATCGAGGATATCACAGAGCGCAATCAGTTTGAGACGCTACGATCGCAGTTATTGGAGCAGGAACAGTGGGCCCGCCAACAAGCAGAAACCGCCAACCGTGCTAAAGATGAATTTCTCGCGAATCTCTCCCACGAGCTCCGCAATCCCCTGACTCCGATCCTGGGCTGGGCAAAAATGCTGCGCTCTGGCATATTGAAGGAAGCAGCCGTTACTCACGCTCTAGAGGTGATCGAGCGCAGCGCGCAGGCGCAATCTCAGTTAATCGAAGATATCCTGGATATTTCCCGGATTACGAGCGGCAAGCTCGCTGTTGATAGCAGTTTGATCGAGCTGCAGTTAGTGGTGCAAGCTGCACTTGATGGGGTTCAATTATCAGCCGAAGCAAAAAGTATTCAAATTGTTTCGGAGCTTAGTTCTGCGACTGTTTTAGGTGATGCTGATCGCTTGCAGCAAGTTGTGTGGAATCTTCTGTCTAATGCCATTAAGTTTACTCCGGCGGGAGGACGAGTGGAAATCACGCTCTCGGCGATCGTGAATCATGCTCAACTTCAAATCAGCGACACGGGAAAAGGCATTCGGGCAGAATTCTTGCCGTATATTTTCGATCGTTTCCATCAAGGCGATGCCACCACCACTAAGGCGGATCAAGGGCTGGGATTGGGTTTGTCGATCGTGCGCCATCTGGTTCAATTGCACGGGGGAACCGTGCAAGCGGATAGTCCGGGTGAGGGACAAGGAACTACAATGACTCTGAGATTGCCGTTGAGAGTCTCGCCTCCAAATTTGACACCGGCGATCGATTTAGAGCCAACTTTTTTGGTAGCGCCTTTAAATGCCTCAAGAAGCGATAGTGTCCCCTCTCTCGAAGGCTTGCGCATCTTAGCTGTGGACGATCGGATCGATACCCGGGAGTTCGTAGCATTTGTGCTCGAAGGCTACGGGGCTGAGGTTTTGACAGTTGCATCTGCCAGAAGTGCGATCGCTGCTTTGACTGAGAATCCCGGCCGATACGACGTGCTAATCTCTGATATCGGAATGCCAGAGGAAGATGGATATTTCTTAATTCGAGAAGTGCGAACCCTTGCTGCGGAAGCCGGAGGAGAAATCCCAGCCGTCGCGCTGACTGCTTATGCGAGCGATGAAGAACGGCAAAGGGCGATCGAAGCTGGTTTTCAAGCTCATATTGCTAAGCCGATAAACCCAATTAAACTAGGATTCATTATTGCCAATCTAGCAGGACGATTTTAATTTATTTTGAGATAATACTCGGCGTTTGAAAGCGCTTTTTGTCAAAGGAAGCATAGTCCCGCGCCGGACTTAGCCTGCGCCGTTTCCCTACAAATATCGCGTAGTGATTTTGTAGGGAAACAACACTGTTGTGTCCTAATTTTGTAGGAAACAACATTCCTCAATCTTATACTAATTAGGGCTTGCTGAAAAAAAGCAAAAAGCTGACAGGATGTGGATTTGGGGGTGAGAGAAACCTGTGGAGGTGCAAGATTGTAGTGTAAAATGAGCGGAAAATCTTGCATCACCGTCAGGGATTAGGTCACATACTATGTATCGACCAGCCTCCAAAGCGACCACCCCACCATCGGAGTTTAAGCTTCCGTTTGAGGGAAAATTATCAACCAAGAATCGATGGTAATCCTGAGTGACCTGATACCGCGGTCAGAATTTGACGCAGAATACGCAGAGCTATTTTCAGCAGAAATGGGGGCAAGAGCCACTGCGGCCTGTCTGCGCTCCCCCTCCCGTACTCCAAAACAAACTGCAACTGGTAACACCTTTATACTGCACCGAATCCGAGACTGTCACCTTAGAAGAAGGTCGATACCGCTACTGCTGTCCCCTGACTTTAGCTAAAGGGATTTTAAAGGTGGAAGGCGAAAAAACAGAAGAGATACAAGAAATTAAACTCAAGCAGTTAGCCGGCAGAGATTTTGACAAAACAGAACTGACCGTGCGTCCGGGAAAAGTGAAGATAGAATTAACTAATACCGATCACAATTTGTCCGGGCTGATTTTGCATTCAGATCAATTGCCCGATGAACTGACATTAGAACAACTGCCCCTGCGGCTGTCAGGAATCCAACTGGTTCATCACCCGGATTACAAGCGTTTGTTCGGCGATCGCGTCATATCGGAAAGAGAGCGAGTCAAGATTCGGGCGATTACTATTATGTTTACTGATATTACCGGTTCTACCAGAATGTACGAAACACTGGGAGATACTAAAGCTTACAATATTGTGCGCGACCATTTTGAAATTTTCTTTGAGTCGATCGAGAAATTTGGCGGTAAAGTCGTTAAAACCATCGGCGATGCCGTCATGGCTTCCTTTATCAGCAACGAACAAGCAATTATGGCAGCGGCCGCTGCTGTGGCTCGTTTCAGAGAGTACAACTCCACTCGCGAACAAGCAGAGTGGATTCAAGTCAGAATTGGCATTCACCGAGGTACGGCTTTGCTCGTAAATCTCAATAATTCGATCGACTATTTTGGTTCCACAGTCAACAAAGCCGCCCGCCTTCAAAATCTTTCTAAAAGTGACGAAGTTTCGTTTTCCGAAGAGGTTTACAACGAGCAAGCATTTTTAACAGCATTAAAAGCTGCTGGAGTGTCCGAAATTCAAAAATGTGTTGAAGATTTAAAGGGAATACAAGGCGCACAAGTTGCTTATAGTGCTAGAATTAATACAGAATCTGTAATAGCGCTGTCTGCTACACCGATCCCTGGAAAAAGATAAGTAAGCAGATATATTAAATTATTGCCACCCTAATGTTGCGCTCGCCACAACATTAGATAGAGTTCTTCTATAGCGATCGAATCGCTGCCCCAAAACTCTACCTAATTCTTAAGGGAGTTGCAGAAGGCTGATACCTTAAGTAAAGTCGGATAAAAATAGTCGGAATTACTCAGCCTTATACTTGTCAGATAACTGAAGCTAAGACTGCGCACCATGACTCTAATCAACGATCTCCACAAAATACACCCGAATCTATAGCCATGGCAACAGTCGCCTTTGACAGCGAACAATTAGCTGAAATCGATGCCCCGTTTCCGATCGTCGGAATAGCGGCTTCTGCAGGAGGGTTGGAAGCATTCACCGAGTTACTGACTCATTTGCCAACCGATACGGGTATGGCGTTTGTGCTGATTCAGCATTTAGACCCCAATCACAAAAGTTTCCTCGCCGAAATTCTGGGCAAAATGACGCAAATGCCTGTTAATGAGGTACAAGACGGCGTAGCTGTAGAGCCGAATCAAGTCTACGTCATTCCGCCCAACACCAAGATGGTGCTCTCTAAAGGCGCGCTGCAACTATCACCCCGCGAGAAGATTTATGGCCAATATATGCCGGGAGATGCGTTTTTTACATCATTGGCGGTCGATCGCGGATACAAAGCGATCGCCGTAGTATTATCCGGGGGAGACGGAGACGGTTCACAGGGACTGAAGGCAATCAAAGCAGCCGGAGGCATGGCTTTTGCTCAATGTGAAGGCACGGCAAAATTCGATAGTATGCCGAATACCGCTGTGGCGACAGGCAATGTCGATTTTGTTATGCCACCGCAAAAAATTGCTGAGGAACTGGCAAAGTATAGTCGCAGTTCGTTTTTTACTCGCCCGCTTCTACAGACACAAATTGAGGAATCACCCGAAAAGGGAGATGCCCTGGCAACTATTTTGGCGCTGCTGAAATCGACCACAAGCGTTGACTTCACCCAGTACAAACCGGCTACCGTGAACCGACGCATCGAGCGGCGGATGGTATTGTACAAGCTAGAGATGTTGGAGCATTACGCCGAACACCTTGGAGGCAATGTGGCTGAAGTCAAAGCTTTGTATGAAGAAATCCTGATCCACGTCACCAGTTTTTTCCGCGATACCGAAGCCTTTCAAAAGTTAAAAGACGACGTTTTCCCTAGGATTACCCAAAATAAATCACCAAATTCTCCGATCCGGATTTGGGTGGCGGGATGTTCGACTGGTGAAGAAGTTTATTCGATCGCCATTTGCTTGTTAGAGTTTTTAGGCGATCGAGTTATGGCGCCGCAGATCCAGATTTTTGCCACGGACATTGGCGAGGCGACAATCAGCAAAGCTCGGTCAGGCGTCTACTCAGAAAACCAGATGATAGACGTTTCACCAGAGCGGCGTGCTCGCTTCTTTATTCTCCAAGAAGGAGGTACTTATAGAATCTCCAAGGCAGTCCGCGAACTGTGTGTATTTGCCCGACAAGACTTAAGTAGTGACCCGCCTTTTGCCAATCTCGATTTAGTTACCTGTCGCAATGTACTGATTTACTTGGGAGAGTCATTGCAACAGAAAGTGATGTCGATTTTTCATTACAGCCTTAACCCAACAGGCTTTCTCATGTTAGGTACTTCTGAGAGTACCGGAAAAGTTTCATACTTGTTTAATTCAGTGCATAAAAAGTCTAAAATTTATGAAAAAAAGTTAGGTGAAAAAACTCCCGCTATTTCGTTTACTCCGACTTTCTATTCCGCAGTTAAAAAAGTAGGCGAACGGCAAAAAGAGAGTCAAATGTTGATGAAGAACTTTGACTTAGATCGAGAAACTGACCAACTGATGTTGAAGCGCTATGCCCCAGCCGGTGTGGTTGTGGACGAGCAGATGAAAATCCTGCAAGTGCGGGGAGACATCGATCCTTACTTGAGAATGGCAGCGGGAACGCCGGACTTAAACGTGCTGACAATGGCAAGGGCAGGATTGCTTGTTGAGCTTCGCACCGCGATTCAGCAGGCACAAATGCAGAACGCGACCGTTAGGAAAGAAGGGGTATTTATTGACGCCGACCGGCGATCGAGTATCGTCAATATTGAGGTGTCGCCGTTTCAGCCGCACACCTTCACACCACGCTATTTTTTGGTGGTATTTGAACAGGTTTTACCGACCGCGAGCAACTTCTTTGCCGTCACTGCTGAAAACCGCCAGCAATATGATTTAGAGCAGGAAAATGAGCGGCTGAGGCAGGCACTTGCCTCCGCTAATCAAGAAAAAAATGTGGCTCAAGCGCACCTGCAATCCTTGATTCACGAGCAGGAAAATCTCAACGAAGATCTCAAAATTGCCAACGAAGAAATTCTATCCAGCAACGAGGAGTTGCAAAGCACAAACGAGGAGCTAGAAACTGCCAAAGAAGAGATTCAAGCCACGAACGAGGAACTCATCACCACGAACGAGGAACTTCGCAGCCGATATCTCGAACAAAGCCAGCTCAATAACGATCTGACAAATTTGCTGGCTAGTATCAAGCTCCCAGTCATAATGCTGGCAAACGATTTACAGATTCGACGCTTTACGCCAACGGCGAAGAAAATTTTTAATCTAATTCCCACAGATATTGGACGACCTTTTAGCGATATCCGATCGACTCTTGACGTTCCTGACTTGGAACAGATGATTTTGGAGGTGATCGAAAATCTCTACTCGAAAGAACAAGAAGTTCAAACTAAATCGGGATATTGGTACAACCTCCGCATTCATCCTTACCGCACCACGGAAAACCAGATTGACGGTGTGGTAATGCTTTTGATCGATATTAATGCTCTTAAACGCACTGCTAGAACCTTGGAAGAAGCCCGAAATTATGCTGAGGCGATCGTAGAAGCTGTGCCAACGCCTTTAGTCGCGCTAAATGCTGATTTGCGAGTGAACAAAGCAAATCGAGCGTTCTGTGAAACGTTTCAGGTTTCATCCTCAGGTACAGCGAAATCTTCGCTGTTTGAGCTAGGGAAGGGGCAGTGGAATATCCCCAAATTGCGAGGGTTCTTGGAAGATATTCTGGTTAGTGACGTTCAGCTTCAAAACGTTGAGTTGGGTCACTTGTTTGAGGAACTCGGGCAGAAAACTTTGCTGCTGAATGCTTGTAAAGTTGAACGAGAAGACACGGTTTCAATGATTCTGCTGTCGATCGAGGATATCACCGATCGCAAGCAGTTTGAGACAGAGCGATCGCACTTATTGGAACAAGAACAGTTCGCCCGCCAACAAGCAGAAAAAGCTAACCGAGTTAAAGATGAATTTCTAGCGAATCTCTCCCACGAATTGCGCAATCCCCTGACTCCGATTCTGGCGTGGTCGCAAATGATCCGCTCCGGGAAGCTTAAGGAAGAACATACGGATCGCGCTCTAGAGGTGATCGAGCGCTCCGCGAAGGCGCAATCTCAGTTAATCGAAGATCTTCTCGATATTTCCCGGATTACCAACGGCAAGCTTCAAATGTGCAATTGTGCGATCGATCTGCCGGTAGTAGTGCAAGCTGCGCTGGAGGCGGTTCAATTATCAGCTTCCGCAAAAAACATTCAAATTGTTTCGTATTTGGGCGCTGCAACTGTCTTAGGCGATAGCGATCGCTTGCAGCAAGTTTTGTGGAATCTTCTATCTAATGCGATTAAGTTTACTCCGGCGGGGGGACGAGTGGAAATCGCGGTTTCGACGATCGACAATCATGCTGAAGTTCGAGTCACCGACACCGGAAAAGGCATTAAGCCTGAGTTGTTGCCGTATATTTTCGATCGCTTCCGTCAAGGAGATTCCAGCCCCACTAAGACGGATCAAGGGCTGGGATTGGGATTGTCGATCGTGTATCATCTTGTCGAACTGCACGGGGGAACGGTGCAAGCCGAAAGTCCGGGTGAGGGACAAGGAGCTACAATAATTCTGAGATTGCCGCTGCTAAACTCGCCTGAAGAGTTGACACCGACAATGGATTGAACGCCAACTGTTTTGGCTGCGCCTTTGAATGCCTCTAGCGATATTGTCCCCTCTCTCGAAGGCTGGCACGTTTTAGCTGTGGACGATCGCATCGATACGCGCCATCTCTGACAATTTGGGCTGCAAGGCTACGGGGCGGAGGTTTTGACTTGCATCTGCCAAAAGTACGCGCGAGCGAGGCTATCCCGCAGGGAATCGCTGCTGTGAGTGAGAATCCCGATCGATACGACGTGCTAATCTCGGATATCGGAATTCATTAGGAAGATGAATGAGTATTTCTTAATTCCAGAAGTGCGAACTCTTGCTGCGAAAGCCGGAGGACGAATCCCAGCCGCCTGAGTGCGTATGCGATCGCTAGCATACGGGGAAAGGGCGATCGAAGCTGGTTTTCAAACTCATATTGCTCAGCCGATTGAGCCGATTGAACAAGGATTAATTATTGCCAATCTAGCAGGGAGCTTTTTAACTTTTTTGCGATTCAACTCGGCGGTTGAAACCGCTTAAGAGTCAAACGAATTAGATCCCCGCACCGGACTTAGCCTGGGCCCAAAGCGGGTCAACTTAACGTACAACCAATTGTCCGGCAGGGGTTTCACCCCTGCCTCAAAGCTAAATTCCTCTTGCATAGGACTAATCAATTCTTCAGTCCTCTTTGAGAGGACTTTAGCTATCAGCCCCGTGGAACTCATTCCCTGGCGGCCTTTAGGTTTAAGTTGATACCAACGAACAATGTTATCTCCTGATTTTTTAGGGAACATTCCTCACTAGACCTCTTGCAAAGATAATTAGGACGGGCAAGATGCCCGTGCCACAAGAGTTATTTTTTTCTTGTGGCACGGGCGGGAGAACCCGTGCTATCGTTGATGAAAAGGACTTTTGCAAGAGGTCTAATCTTATACCAACTATTAAAACTCGCAGAGTCTTGCGCCGAAAACGGCAATGCCCTTTCTCTACAAGTATTGTGTCTTAATTTTGCCGGAAACATACCTTAAGAAGTTTTACTTTTCAAAAAAAAAAAACGATTTATACCAGCCATTAAAAGCCGCCGAGTCCCGCGCCGGACACAACAATTTCCTGTCCCTACAAAGATCGCGTACAATCTGATTTTGCAGGAAAACAACATAATTAATTGTTATCAACTTAAGCCGATCGCCTTAAGTAACAAAAACTAAAGCGAGGGTCTTCTCGGCGATTGCTTGCCGATCGCGAACAATGACATAATATTTGGCATTTACTTACGAACCGGGTGTTTCAAGCAAAAAATATTTTTATATCCCCCGTTGAGAGTATAATAAATAGATTTTTTTTAGTATTTTTGCTTAATTTCTTTAATCATTGTAATACTGTACTTAATCCTTAAGGCCGTTGCCTCAAGCGGGAAAATTAAGATGCTATATAGGAGAGATCATCCGTATTAGTTACTCTCAGGCTGGCAAGATTAGTTAGCTGTTAATCTGCATTAATTAAGTGGGTTTTTATGAACTTATCTGAAAAAAATACATTGAAACCGATCGCCCCCAACGTAATAAACCTAGATCCGGAAGCTAAAACCGATGCCCCCTTTCCCGTCGTCGGGATTGCAGCTTCTGCCGGAGGCTTGGAAGCATTCATCGAGTTGCTGAGCAACTTACCCGCAGATACCGGCATGGCATTTGTGCTGATCCAGCACTTAGCGCCCGATCGTCAAAGCCTGCTGAGCGAGATTCTCCGCAGAAGCACGCAAATGCCCGTGAATGAGGCGCAAGAGGGCATCGCTGTAGAGCCGAACCACGTCTACATCATTCCGCCGGATACCAAGCTGCTGCTGGTAGAAGGGCTGCTGAGACTGCTGCCCCGAGAGAAGATTGATGGCAAATATATGCCCGCAGATGCGTTTTTCGACTCCTTAGCAGTCGATCGGGGCAACAAAGCGATCGGCGTAGTTTTATCGGGAGCCGATGGAGACGGCGCCTTGGGGCTGATGACAATCAAAGCAGCCGGAGGCGTGACTTTTGCTCAATGCGAAGAAACAGCAAAATTCGAGGGTATGCCGAATACCGCCGTAGCTACAGGTAATGTAGACTTCGTTCTGCCGCCTGAGGCAATTGCGCGGGAACTGGCAAATCTCAGCCACCATTCCTTTTTGGCTGGGCCGCTCCCCGTCACAATTGCTGAAGCATTGCCAGAACCGGGATCGGCCTTAGCGACTATTTTTGGGCTGCTGAAATTGAGCGCAGGCGTTGACTTCACGCAGTACAAAGCGGCCACCCTGAACCGGCGAATGCAGCGGCGCATGGTGCTGTACAAGATGGAACGATTGGAAGATTACGCTCAATATCTCCTCGACCATCCGACGGAAGTCACAGCTTTATATGAAGAAATCCTGATCCACGTCACCAGTTTTTTCCGCGACTTAGAAGCTTTTGAACGCTTAAAAGAGTACGTTTTCCCCACAATTACCCACAATAAATCGGCAGAAGTTCCGATTCGGATTTGGGTTGCAGGATGTTCTACAGGGGAAGAAGTTTATTCGATCGCCATTTGCTTGTTAGAGTTTTTGAGCGATCGAGTTATCCCGCCGCCGATTCAGATTTTTGCTACGGATATCAGCGAGACGGCTATCAAGAAAGCGAGGTCTGGTTTCTATTTAGAAAACCAGATGTTAGGGGTTTCCGAAGAACGGCGCGATCGCTTCTTTGTCTCCGTAGAAGGCGGATATCGCATCTGCAAAATAGTCCGCGAACTGTGCGTGTTTGCCCGACAAAACTTAGGCATCGACCCGCCTTTCTCTAATCTCGATCTGATTAGCTGCCGCAATGTGATGATTTACTTGGCAGAACGTTTACAACAACGAGTTGTGTCAGTTTTTCATTACAGTCTCAACCGAACAGGCTTCCTGATGCTCGGCACTTCCGAAAGTACGGGCAAATCTTCGGAATTATTTACTTTAGTGGATGGGCCATCTAAAATTTATGCCAAGAAGTTAACTTCGACTCCTCCCCGGCTGCCTTTTGCGCCAAGTTTCTTTCCCCTAACCCGACCCGATAATCCGCAGCCCATGAATGCAAATTTTTCTCATAGCTTTGACTTACAGCGCGAAACAGACCAATTGATTTTAAAGCGGTACAATGCTGTGGGTGCGGTAGTCAACGAGCAGATGGAGATTGTGCAACTCCGGGGAGACACCAATCGGTACTTAAGACTCACACCCGGAACGCCGACTTTAAACTTGTTCGCAATGGCGGTACCGGGATTGTCTGTTGACCTTCGCACAGCAATTTATCAAGCGCAAACTCAGAAGGTGACGGTTAGAAAAGAACGGCTGAGGGTGCAAGAGGGGGAGGAGAGGCATCTAGTCAATTTTGAGGTGATTCCGTTCCAGCCGGCTAGCGCGGAAACACGCTACTTTTTGGTGTTGTTTGAAGAAAGTTTACCCCCAGCGATCGACCTGATAATCGACAGTTTGGATAGCTTAGAACCAAGCGATTTAGAGCGGGAAGTAATGCGCCTGAGGCAAGAACTTGCCATCGCCAAACAAGAGAAAAACATAGCTCAATCACACCTGCAATCGGTGGTAGAGCAGCAAGAAAATCTCACGCAAGACCTCAGAGTTGCCAACGAAGAAATTATATCGAGCAACGAGGAGCTACAAAGCATCAACGAGGAACTAGAAACAGCTAAAGAAGAAATTCAAGCTACTAACGAAGAACTGATTACCACTGTGGAGGAACTTCGCACTCGAAATCTCGATTTGCAGCAGGTTAATAACGACGTGACTAATTTGCTGGCCAGTATCAATATTCCAATTTTAATGTTGGGAAACGATTTGCGGATTCGCAGCTTTACGCCAATGGCACAGCGGCTGTTCAATCTGATTTCTAGCGATGTCGGGCGTCCCTTTAGCGACATCCGAGTTAATCTGGAGATTCCCAACTTGGAAGAGATGATTTTGGAGGTGATCGAGAATCTCCAGACCAAAGAACAAGAAGTGCAAACTCAATCGGGATATTGGTACGCCCTCCGCATTCGTCCTTACCGCACAGCGGAAAACCAGATTGAGGGTGTGGTAATGGTTTTAATCGATATTGACGCTCTCAAACGCAGTGCTGCCACTCTAGAAACAGCCCGCAACTATGCGGAAACAATTGTGGAAAGCGTGCCAACGCCTTTAATGGTACTGGATGCTGATTTGCAAGTGAACACCGCCAATCGAGCGTTATACGAAACGTTTCAAGTTTCATCTTCAGAAACCGCTCAAGATTCCTGGTTGGAATTTGCTACCGGGCCGTGGAGTAGCCCGGAACTGCGAGAGCTTTTGGAAGATCTTCTGGTTAATAATGTTGAGATTACCAACTTTGAGATCGAGCAGGTTTTTGGGCGGCTGGGGCAGAAAACTTTGCTGCTAAATGCTTGTAAGGTTGAACCCGAAGAGAGGGTTTCAATGATTCTGCTGTCGATCGAGGATATCACCGATCGCAAGCAGTTTGAGACAGAGCGATCGCAGTTATTGGAGCAGGAACAGTCAGCCCGCCAACAAGCAGAAAGGGCGAACCGAGCTAAAGATGAATTTCTAGCGAATCTCTCCCACGAATTGCGCAATCCCCTGACTCCGATTCTGGCGTGGTCGCAAATGCTGCGATCCCGGAAGCTTAAAGAAGCAGAAACCGATCGCGCTTTAGAGGTGATCGAGCGCAGCGCGAGGGCGCAAGCTCAGTTAATCGAAGATCTTCTCGATATTTCTCGGATTACCAACGGCCAGCTTAAACTGTCTACCCGTTCGATCGATCTGCGGTTAGTGGTGCAAGCTGCGCTGGAAGGGGTTCAATTCTCAGCTTCCGCAAAAAACATTCAAATTGTTCCGCATTTGAGTTCTGTAAATGTCTTAGGCGATATCGATCGCTTGCAGCAAGTTTTATGGAATATCCTGTCTAATGCGATTAAGTTTACTCCGGTGGGGGGACGAGTAGAAATCACGCTCTCGGCGATCGAGAATTATGCTGAAGTTCGAGTCACCGACACGGGAAAAGGGATTAAGCCTGAGTTATTGCCGTATATTTTCGATCGCTTCCGCCAAGGAGATTCCAGCACGACTAAGGCGAATCAAGGGCTGGGATTGGGATTGTCGATCGTGTACCATCTTGTTCAACTGCACGGGGGAACGGTGCAAGCCGATAGTCCGGGTGAGGGACAAGGAACTACAATAACTTTGAGATTGCCGTTGAGAGCCTCGCCTGAAGAGTTGACACCGCCAAGCGCACCAGAGCAGGCTCCATTGCCAGAGCAGGCCACAGAGACGCTCATCGATGAGCGCCTTCCCTGTTTGGATGGTTTGCAAGTTTTAGTTGTAGATGATGAGGCTGATACCCGGGATCTCTTAAAATTTGTGCTGGAAAACTACGGGGCTGATGTTTTGGCAGTAGAATCTGCAAAAGCAGCGATGGAGGCTTTGACGGCAAAACCCGGCAGATATGACGTGCTAATCTCGGATATCGGAATGCCTGAGGAAAACGGGTATTTCTTAATTCGGCAAGTGCGAGCTCTTGCTGCGGAAGCTGGAGGAAAAATCCCAGCCGCCGCGCTGACTGCGTATGCGAGCGATCGAGAACAAGAAAGGGCGATCGAAGCTGGTTTTCAAACTCATATTGCTAAGCCGATCAAGCCTGTTCAACTAGGATTAATTATTGCCAATCTAGTAGGGAGATTTTAATTTATTTTGAGATTCGACTCGGCAGTTTTAACCGCTTCTTGTCACACGCATTCAGAATCCCGCGCCAGACTTAGCCTGGGCCGTTTCCCCAGTCGCATACAATCCGATCTTGTAGGGACACAACACTGTTGTGTCCTGATTTTGTAGGAAAACAACCTTCTTCAATCTTAATATTAATCATTAAAAGTCGCAGAGTCCCGCGCCGGACAAGGCATTGCCGTTTCCCTACAAATATTGTGTCCTGCTTTTGTTGGGAGACAACATGGTTGTCTCCTAATTTTAGAGGGACACAACATGGTTGTAGCCTTATCTTATAGAAACACCAAATTGTTTTTATAATTAACAATTCCTAAAAACAATTGCTAAAAAAAACACAACGTGAGAAAATAGAAAAAAATATACAAATTCAGGAGTTATGATTCTTGGTAACTATTAAATGTCGGGGCATTACCTTCTCAAATATCGAAGCCGCAATCTTTGACAAAGACGGCACTCTAGAGGATTCTCAGGAGTTTTTGAGACTGTTGGGGATGAAGCGAGCGCGCCTCGCAGACGCTCAAATTCCGGGCGTTGGAGAGCCTTTACAAATGGCTTTCGGCATCGAAAGCGGCAGCATTGACCCCACGGGCTTGCTAGCAGTGGGCAGCCGCAGGGAAAATGAGATTGTTGCAGCGGGATACATCGCGGAAACCGGCAGGGGATGGCTGGAATCTTTAACTATTGCGCGCCGCGCTTTTGACGAAGCTGACGAAATGTTTAAAAATAGTGCTGTTTCTCCTTTATTTGTCGGCAGTTTGGAAGTGCTGAAATATCTTTCGGAAGCGGGTTTGAAGCTGGGAATTCTTTCGGCTGCTACGACGGAGGTTGTGCAGAAGTTTGTGAAACACCACGAATTAAGCGACTACATTCAGTTAGAAATGGGAGTTGATTCAACCCTTCACAAACCAGACCCAAAATTGTTTTTGCAAGCTTGTGAGAAACTGGGAGTTGAACCCGCAGCAACTTTGATGGTAGGAGATTCAGCGGGCGATATTCAGATGGGTAAAAATGCGGGCGCGGCCGGCTGTATCGGGATTTGTTGGGGAAATGCGCAGGTTCGTCATTTGGAAAAAGCTGATGTGGCGATCGCATCTTTGGATGAAATTACAATTTTAGCAGATTGAGCAAACATCCGAGCCTTGAAAATCTCTCTTGTACCGTAGTCTCGATCCCCCTAAATCCCCCTTAAGAAGGGGGACTTTGAGCGCTTCCTGTCCCCCCCTTCTTAAGGGGGGCTAGGGGGGATCTGGGCCTATATCGTCAAACAGCAGACCGGTACTACATTTAATGCTAAGTTGACACGATGAAGGGCTCTCGCGTAAGTTCCTACAAACAACGCAAACCGAGAATTACGACATCTCTTTCTACGCCGTCAAGTTCGGCAACTTGCGGCAGATATCCCCACCGCTGAAAGCCAAATTTCTCAAACAATCTTAAACTCGGCTGATTGTGAGCAAAAATTATTGCCATGAGAGTTTTAAGCTTCAATTCTGGACTCCGCACAATTGCCGATTGCAATAATTTTTGTCCGATTCCGCAGCGCTGGCGATCGGGTGCGACGTAAATGCTAACTTCTGCTGTATGCTGATAGGCGGCGCGTCCGTAGAAAAGCTGAAAACTCAGCCAGCCAACAATATTTTGTTCTGATTCGATTACCCAAATAGGCAAGGAATTGGGGGAGTGTATTCTGTACCACTGAAGGCGGCTTTCGACTGAGATTGGTTTTAAATCTGCTGTGGCTATTCTACCCGGTATTGCTGCGTTGTATATTTCGACAATTGCTGGCAAATCGCTTTCTTCTGCGTCGCGGATTTTCATCGTTTGCTTGACTGTTGACTGTTGACTAATGACTAATGACTAATAACTAATGACTATTGTACAGTTCCATAATATCGCTGACAGCCATGCGCGAATTTGCTCCCAAAGTCAGCGGCGATGTGTGTCCTCGCTGCAAGTGTTCGGCCGCCGCACAGCCGATCATTGCTGCGTTGTCTGTACAATATTTTAATGGCGGAAACAATACTCGCAAATTGTGTTTGGCTGCTGCTGCTTGTAAGTGTTTTCGCAGTCCGCTGTTTGCTGCAACTCCGCCCCCGACGGCAATGGTGGTAAGCCCGAAATTTAGCGCGCAGTTGATCGCTCTTTTCGTTAAACTCTTAGCTACTGTTTCCTGAAAGCTGGCCGCAATATCATTAATTGTAGAGGCAGGCAAGAAGCCTTCCCCATCCACATTGTTATTTTGTTTTTTGAGTTTCTGCACTAATTGCAAAACCGCTGTTTTCAACCCGCTAAAACTGCTGTCGTAGGGGTGGTAGCCGCCACCAGGCAGCGAAATTCTGCCTTCTGGCAGGGGGTATGCTTGGGGATTGCCAAGGGCGGCTAATTTGTCAATCATTGGCCCGCCCGGATATCCTAGCTGCAACAGTCTCGCGACTTTATCAAAAGCTTCACCGGCGGCGTCGTCGCGCGTGTGTCCTACAGTTTCGTAAACGCCGCAATCTTTGACGTAAATTAAGCTGGTGTGTCCCCCGGAAACTAACAAACACAAAAACGGTGGCTGCAAGTCGGGTTCGGTAAGGTAAGAAGCGTAGATGTGCCCTTCGAGGTGGTGGACACCTAAAAAAGGTTTTTGACGGACTATTGCCAAGCTTTTCGCCGCTGTCAGCCCGACTAACAATGCACCTACTAAACCCGGGGCACAAGTCGCTGCAATGCCGTCAATTTCTGACCAACTCAGATTTGCCTCCGAGAGACACTGGGCAATTACCTGATTTAGCATTTCTAGGTGACTCCGCGAAGCCACTTCCGGCACTACTCCGCCGTACTGCTCGTGGATTTTAATTTGCGATGCTACAACATTGCTGCAAACTTGACGATTCTTAACAATTGCTGCTGCTGTTTCGTCACAACTTGTTTCGATTGCGAAAATGGTTGCCATTAACTGGTAATTTTATTTGATAGGTTAGCTATTGCTAGCTTAACTAATTCGGCGCAAGTCCCCCGCTATACCTGTACTCAGGTTATTGCTGAGGGATATTTGCCCGATCGACAGGTAAGGCCATCATCTGATGCAATGAAGGAATATCCTCGCGGTATTGCTAGCTCAGCACTGACCTATGAAAACGCGAATCCCTCTTTTTATTGGGCTTTGTCGCATCAATGATGGATACTTGAGACTGTCAAGAAACACGGTAATCTGGATTCCAGATCGGCAAGTTGAAATGCTTGTACAAAAACTTATTGTTTTGTAACAAAAGGAAACAATTCCATGCGACGATTGTTTGCTGCAATTTTAGTGTTGAGTGTCTGGATCAGTTTTGCTCCAGTTGCTTCGGCTTACAATTTAGTGCCGTGCAAGGACTCTCCCGAATTCAAGGAACTGGCTAAAAATGCACGTTCTACTAATGGCGACCCGGCATCTGCGAAAGCGCGGTTCGAGCGCTATTCTCAAGCTATGTGCGGCCCCGAAGGATACCCGCACTTAATCGTAGACGGCAACTTGAGCAAAGCAGGAGACTTTTTGATTCCTAGCATACTGTTCTTGTATATCGCAGGTTGGATTGGTTGGGTGGGCCGTTCTTATCTGCAAGTTACCAAAAAATCAGCAACCCCAGAGGAAAAAGAGATTATTATCGACGTTCCTTTGGCAATCAAATGTATGCTGAGCGGCGTTTTATGGCCTCTGGCAGCTCTGACATCAATCACCAGCGGTGAAATGTTTGCAAAGGACGACGAAATTACTGTTTCCCCCCGCTAAAATTGGGAAATGGAGAAGAGCTAATAGCTAACAGTTAATCAATTAACTGAGAATTAGCAATTAGCCCTAGATCGATCGGCAATTACCAACTGTCTCAAATTTTTAGGAGCAGAATTCATGCAATACTTTGTCAAGTTTCTTTCGACCGCACCAGTCTTGGCTATCCTTTGGATATCTATTCAAGCTGCGGGTTTAATTGAATTTAACCGCTTTTTCCCAGACCTGCTTTTCCATCCGATGCCTTAAGATTTGAGGGAAATTAGGTTGCAAAACCTAGGAGAGAAAAGTTGAGAGTTTTGACTTTTGAGTGATGAGTTACAGGTTAATTTAGCGCTAAAAGATCAAAACTCTCAAACCGTACCAGTAGGTTGGTACAAGACGAGCACATAAATGGCGAAAAGCCAAGCATCTAAACTATTTAGTTATCAAATTAGTTGCTAATGACTAATGGCTAATGACTGTTGACTGATGACTAATGACTAATGACTAATGACTAATGACTAATATTGTGAATCGATGAAGTCTTATCTCGCCGCAGCAATTCAAATGACTAGCTTGCCTGACCTGCAAAAAAATTTGGTTCAGGCAGAGGAATTAATCGACCTGGCAGTGCGTCAAGGTGCAGAGTTAGTTTCCTTACCAGAAAATTTCTCGTTTATCGGAGAAGAGGAGGAAAAGATTGCTTCAGCAGAGGCGATCGGGCTCCAAAGCGAAAAATTCCTCAAAACGATGGCCCAGCGGTTCCAGGTAATGATTCTGGGCGGCGGATTTCCCGTGCCGACGGAGGGGGGGAAGGTATACAATACCTCTTTGCTGGTAGACCAAAACGGCACTGAAGTTGCAAGGTACAGAAAAGTACATTTGTTCGATGTGAATGTGCCAGACGGCATTACTTACAGGGAATCGAACACTGTGAAAGCTGGTGAAGATTTGCCACCGGTTTATGCGTCGCCGGAGTTGGGGACGCTGGGACTTTCGGTGTGCTATGACGTGCGGTTCCCGGAAGTGTACAGGCATTTGTCGTACAAGGGGGCTGATGTTTTGTTCGTGCCGGCGGCGTTTACGGCTTACACTGGCAAGGATCACTGGAAGGTTTTGCTGCAAGCTAGGGCGATCGAGAATACTTGTTATACGATCGCCCCCGCACAAACTGGCCGCCACTACGGTCGCCGTCAAACTCACGGTCACGCGATGATTATCGACCCTTGGGGTGTGGTTTTGGCTGATGCTGGAGAGGAACCGGGTGTGGCGATCGCAGAAATTAATCCCGATCGACTAGAACAAGTCCGCCGCCAGATGCCGTCGCTGCAACACCGGGTTTTTATGTGAAGGAATTTTGAGACCAATTGGTCTCAAAATTTCAGTCCCGTCAGCCACAAGACCTGAAAACTTTTTATTCTCTAAAGTAATTTTGTACGTCGGTACACAAAAAAACTTAGATCGCGTGCGTGCGATCGACCACAAGAAGCCAGTGGGGGCGGATTTACGCCGATCTGTGACTGATATTGTCGATCGGGCGTGACTCTGGCCCCGACAGCTTAATATATTGTTTTTTCCCGGAGATGAACGGCCAATAACTCGCGATAAAATGTCTAAGGCAGGTTCAATGGGCGTGCACTTCTGCTAAAAGGCGAATTGGCGAAAGTAGAATTGCACGAAATGCGTCTTTTTTGGAGAAATGAAACACACTCTTTCGGTTTTAGTTGAAGATGAAGCGGGTGTCCTCACTCGAATTGCTGGTTTGTTTGCCCGTCGGGGTTTTAATATTGAAAGTCTCGCCGTTGGCCCGGCGGAGCAAGTGGGAATATCTCGGATTACGATGGTTGTACCCGGAGATGACCAGGTTATCGAGCAGTTGACCAAGCAACTGTACAAGTTGATTAACGTACTAAAAGTTCAGGATATAACGGAAATTCCCTGTGTGGAACGGGAGTTGATGTTGCTGAAAGTTAATGCTGCTAGCGGGACGCGATCGGAGGTAATTGAGTTAGCTCAGATTTTTAGAGCGCGAGTGGTGGATATTGGTGATGATACGCTGACATTAGAAGTTGTCGGAGATCCGGGTAAAATGGTGGCGATCGTCCAGGTTCTGAATAGATTTGGGATTAAGGAAATTGCTCGGACTGGGAAAATTGCCCTAACGAGAGAGTCGGGGGTAAATACTGAGTTTCTCAAGTCTTTGGAAGCGAAAGTTTAAGGAAGAAGGAAGAAGGAAGAAGGAAGAAGGAAGAAGGTTTTAAATTCCAATTGCTAATTTCCAATTTCCAATTCCCGCTCCCCGATTCCGAATTAGCAATTGCCAATGACTAATGACTCCTGACTAATTACCATTTGGGTTGACTTTCTATCAAAAGTGTGGCTGCGATGCTGTCTATCGGCTTTGAGAAAAAGTATCCTTGTCCGTATTCGCATTGCAGCGCTCTGAGTAAATTAAGCTGTTCGCTGGTTTCGATTCCTTCAGCAATTACATCCATGCCTAAATGACTGGCTAAAATTAAAATTGTCTGTACAATGGCTTCGTTTCCTTCATCTTCAGTCATGCGGCTGACAAAAGCTCGATCGATTTTTAAAGCGTCAGTTGGAAAAGTGTGCAGGCGGCTCAAAGAAGAATAGCCAGTGCCGAAATCGTCAATATATAATTGAATTTCTAATTTTTTCAATTCTGCGAGGATAGCGACTGCTGATTCGGCATTCTCCATGATGACGCCTTCAGTAATTTCTAACTTTAAAGTGCGGGGGTCAAGCTGAGTTTCTTGTAAAATTTCGCGTATGCGATCGATTAAATCCGGTTGTTTAAATTGTTGATTAGAAAGGTTGACGCTGACAGTCAACGGCGGGTTTTCTGGGAATTGTTGGTGCCACTGGTGGGTCTGACTGCAAGCCGATCGCATCATCCACCAACCAATAGGTACAATCAATCTAGTTTCTTCTGCTACTAAAATAAACTCGCCGGGACAGACTAAACCTCGCTGCGGGTGATACCACCGCAGCAGCGCTTCAAAACCCCTGATTGTACCGCTAGTTAGAGAGACGATCGGCTGATAGTAAAGCTGGAATTCCTGGGATTCTAAAGCGCGCCGCAGGTCGTTTTCCAGTTGCAAAAGGGCGACGGCGCGAGTGTGCATACTTAAGTCAAAAACTTCGTGACGAGCTTTGCCCAATCCCTTAGCATGATACATGGCAGCATCTGCATCTCGGAGCAGTTCTTCAGGTCGATCGTACAATGTTCGGAACGGGACATTGGGAACAGGAGAGTCGGAAGCTAAGCAAGACAAAGAAGTTTCCCGCTCGATATTTCCCAGATTCCCGGCGATCGACAGTTTGCTGGTTTCCCTTGGATACGGAGGAGGAAAACCAGAACAAACAATCCCAATGCTAGCACTGGTAAAAACTTGATACTCATTAAGGTAAAAAGGCTCTGCCAGTTCCGCTTGGACTCGTTGGGCAATCAGGATCGGATCTTCGGCGCTATTAATATTTTCCAGCAAAATAGCGAATTCGTCGCCGCCGAGACGGGCAACGGTATCTCCAGTGCGCAAACAGATTCCCAGACGCTGCGCGATCGCGATCAGCAACCGATCGCCCACTAAATGCCCCAAACTGTCGTTAACAACCTTAAAGCGATCGAGATCGATAAACAGCACCGCAAACACAACCTCGGGGCGGCGTTTTGAAAGCTCGATCGCGTGTCCCAAGCGATCCATAAATAAAGCTCGGTTGGGCAAACCGGTTAGCATATCGTGCAAAGCATCGTGTACTAACTTCTCTTCTGCTATTTTGCGGACGGTGATATCTTCGACAGTCCCTTCGTAGTAAAGCAATTTGTCGCCAGCGCCCCGAACAGCCCGGCCGTTCTCGGAAACCCAGATAGTGGTGCCGTCAGCGCGGTAAACTTGGGACTCGAATTCTGACACAAAACCGTGTTTTTCGATCTCGTGCAAAAACTCGACGCGGCGCTCGGGATCGAGGTAGAGTTGGCGATCGATGTTGCGTATGTTTGCCATCAATTCGGCGGGCGATTCGTAGCCATAAATTCTCGCCAAAGCAGGGTTAGCACTGAGGTAGCGCCCGTCGGGCGTTGCCTGGAAAATGCCTTCGATCGCATTTTCAAAGATGCTGCGGTATTTCTCTTCGGCCTGTTGCAGCGCGAATTCTGCCTGCTTGCGATCGCTGATATCGGTCAAGGTGCCGAGATAGCCCAGAACTTCCCCGCTTTTGGCAATTTCTGGCACTGCTTGCCAAAATACCCAGGTTGTGAAGTCGCCGTTGCAAAAGCGGTACTCTAATTTACAAGGCAACTTCTCTTTGACAGCGCCATACCAAACGCTCAAAACGCGATCGCGGTCTTCGGGATGCAAACTTTGCGTCCAACCTTCGCCTATTGCCTGTGGTGCTGTCAGCCCCGCCATCTCCAAAAATCGCTGGTTGACGTACAAGCAATCTCCACCAGCGTCGGCGCGGAAAATCCCGACCGGCAGGATTTTTGCCAAAGTGTAATAGCGGTATTCGCTTTCTAGCAGCGCGCTGGCAGCTACTTTCGTCTCTGTGATGTCAAACATTGCACCTTGAAGAATGACGGACTTGCTTGCTTCATCGCGAACTGCAGTCGCTCGATCGCGGAACCAGACGACTCGGCCGTTGCGGGCGATCGCGCGGTATTCTGAAACGAGCGGCCCGTCCCAAAATATCTCTTCTCCACTGGTAAATTTCTGTGTGGCGTTTTCAACTAACACGCGATCGCGGTCTTCTGGGTGAACGAGTTTCAGCCACAGGTCGGGGTCGGCCCTCCATTCAGCTACAGAATAACCCAGAAAAGTCTCGATTTGCGGGCTGATATAAAGTTTGGCAGCGGTGCGGTTGAGGGGAGAAATGTAGGTGACAGCCGGCATTTGTTCTACAAGAGCGCAGTATTTTGCTTCTACAGTGGACAGTGCTGCTTCTAGGCGCTGGCGCTCTAATTCGGCGGCGGCCCGTCCGGCAAAAATGCTGAGGATTAGTCGGAAGTTGGCAAGATGTGCTTCCGGGAGGGGTCGATCGTGGAAAATACAAATAATGCCTAAAGGTTCGCCGTAAGAGTTTTTCAGCAAGACTCCCAGGAAACTGCGCGCACCTGTAACTAGCAATCTGCGGTCTTCTGGAAAGGTTTCCAGGAGGCAGTCAGGACAGGAGTACATTCCCCGCTCGATCACCAGCGCTTCGGGAGTATTGGCGGTGTCGCACTCAAAGTTTGGCGGCCACAGTCCGTCGCTCCAAAAACTGATAACTTGCAATCTATCGGGAGCAGCATCGGCGCGTTCCTTCGACTTAATCAATTTGGCTGCGACGGCGGTGCAAACTCCGAGTGCTGAGGCTAAGTGGCGAACTAAGGCATCAAAGAATTCTGCTCCCGCCGGCGAATCAGTACCTGCTAGAATCTCGCCCAGCAAATCTTCCTCTAATTGCGCGGAAGCAGTTAGTTTGGGAGGATTATCGGCCTTCGGGCGATCGCGATTTTCCCCCATCGAACCCGAAATGCTCACACTTAGGGTTTGGATGCTTCCAGGCCCGACAAGAGGCGAAGAATTCACAGTTGGGCGCTGCTTCTGGCGCAAGAATAGAGCGCCGCCTGTACTTAAAACTTTACCCAATAATCTCTCAGTTGGCGGCAACAGATTTGAGTTGGAGATAATCCCACAGTTTTTCCAAATTTTCAATCCCCCAGATTTATCTGCGGGGTTTAATTCTGCCAACGGCCGTTTCTCTTCTGCCAAAGGGAGACTGGGGGGTCTTCGCTGCCACTTGAGATAAATCGCGGACGCCAAGGCTAAAGTCACCGATAATCCCAGAAGGTATGCCAGAATCTCAAAGTAAAAAAATACATCTAGATCGAACATCGATTAGCACCGCTCAACAATTGTTGTAGTTATCTAAAGCCAATCTATTAAAAAATCACTAAGTATCGTCACGGATGGGTAACGAATACAAGGTAGGATCGCAGTGAAAGCGACAACAGAGTTAACAGTTCACAAAAAACCGGGCAATACTTGACATTACCGAACTTTTTGTGGTTCTTTTCGTACAGGATCAACCCGTACAGGTGAAACTGCAAACACCTCTATACGGTTTCTACACTCCTCAAAGGGTGAGTTTCCGTTTATTTTTTTAATCATATTTAATAATGCTGCATTCACATTAGAATTAATCAGGGTTTGATTCCAAGACCGAAACAACCCACGTTTAACTCTCTTACGCTGGTAAGACTCTTGCTTACCGACAGGCTCTAAATCCCAAAAGCTGCACTTACTTGTATAAGATTCTTCTGTAACTGTTACCTCGATACCCACTAACTCAGCTTTGTAAGCAATCATTTCTCTGAGCTTGGCATAAGAAATTACTACAAAAGTCTGATAAGTTTTTTGGGCTAAGGCTAAATTTTGTTTCCACGCCACATTTTTGCCAATAACTAACTGCCCGATTTTCTCATCCACCAACCCCTTGACAATCAAGCTGCTGGTTTTATGAAGGTAGTTTTTTACTCGCTTGTTTCGCTTAAAGGTGATTTGCTGGATTTGGCGCGCGGTATATTTCCCTTGCTCAAGTTTTGATTGTAAAAATGCTCGGCGCTTATTGAAACATTGATTGATTAATTGGAAATCTTTTCCATCATAGAGAGTTGGAGTAAAGGTTAGCTGATTCGATGTCAAAGCGACGAGGTTATCAATCTCTAAATCTATACCTGCTATGAGTTGGGGATTTAAATCCACCAACGTTACAGGCTTTTCATAAACAACCTCAACAACGTAGCTCGCTGTTGCAGGAACTATCCTTACCTCTATGAGATCTTGGGCTTTTGTAACAATTATTATGTCACCTTGAGATAAATCAAGTAGCCCATTATTTTTATTTTCACCCCTTTCTCCTATCAATTGGTTCTCATAATAAATTGACAAATTACGTCCACAGGTTTGAGGTTGGTATTTTTGGATGTTAGGGGGAGATAAAAATTGATGGATATCTCGGCAATAAGCCATTATTGACTTTTGCCAAGCATCCCCATCGTGAAAAACTTGTTTGAGAACTTGATAGCTAATTTGATCGGGTAAAGATTTATAGTCGGCTGTTGGTTTTAGGATGGCATATAAATGTTTGAGACTCCTGGCAGCTCGAACTTGATACCCCGACTTAAAAAAGTGTTTCCTCATGTAGTAGTTACCATGATTGTAGAGATTTATGGACAGAAACGATAAGTTATCAAACTGTTTAAAAAACTGATGCTGCCGATCTATGTAATGCTTTTCAACGACAATCATAATTTTTTTTAAAAAACGAATTTTTTTTATTGCTTTGCTAAGCAATGTACAATAAAGTTCAATGATTATCTGATATAGTGTAACACCCATGATGAAAGCAATCGTTTTTGAAACCCCCGGAAGCCCGTCAGTATTGCAACTGCAAGATATCCCCGCCCCTACTATACAAACAGAAACTGATGTTTTGGTGCGGTTGCGAGCGGCGGGTATAAATCCGATAGATACTAAGTTACGGGCGCGCGGCACTTTTTACCCCGAGAAAACTCCTCACGTTTTGGGGTGCGACGGTGCTGGAGTCGTAGAGGCTGTAGGTGTTGGTGTGCAAAGTTTCCAAGTGGGAGACGAGGTTTTTTTCTGCAACGGCGGTTTGGGCGGGTCGAGGGGTACTTATGCTGAGTTTGCCGTTGTAGACCAACGCTTTCTCGCCCTCAAGCCTGCTGCTTTAAGTTTTGCTGAGGCGGCGGCGGCACCGTTAGTTTTAATTACAGCATGGGAATCGCTGTACGATCGAGGACGCTTGCAAGCCGGGCAAAAAGTGCTGATTCAAGCTGGTGCCGGCGGTGTCGGTCACGTCGCGGTACAGTTGGCTAAGTTGCAGGGTGCTGAGGTTTGCACTACAGTTAGTTCTGAGGAAAAAGCCAATTTTGTCAAGCAGTTAGGTGCAGATTTAGTAATTTTATACAAAAATACTGATGTTGTCGATGAAGTTTTGACTTGGACTCAAGGACAAGGAGTTGACTTGGCTTTCGATACAGTTGGGGGAGAAACTTTTTATCAAACTATTCCGGCTGTGAAGATTTATGGAGATTTGGTAACAATTTTGGAACCCGATCCAGCTTTGGGCAATTTGACCACAGCGAGAATGCGAAATCTGCGAATTAGTCTGGAATTAATGTTAACACCGATGCTGCAAAGTTTGGTGGAGGAACAGGAACAACAGGCTCATATTTTGCAGAAGTGTGCTCGTTTGTGCGATCGCAATTTGCTCAAAATTCACGTCAGCCAAACTTTCCCTCTCGAAGCAGCCCGAGCCGCTCACGAACTATTAGAAACAGGCTCAGTAACCGGTAAAATAGTTTTGCTAATTTCCTAAATTTCCTACCCCATTTGGTAGCTTCGGTATAGTGTCCTGTCATGGACGTAGAAACCGGGTTAAGGCCATTTTTCCTGGTTTAAAAACCCGGTTTATTGAGTTTTTGCGCGTAAGTTGCTTTTAACGCCAACTCGCAATTGCTTTTGGAAACGCCACCAGAAATTGAAAAGTTTTTTTTGACGAATAAGAAGGAGGATGAAAACTTGAATAAGTTGGCGTTCGTTTTTTTTGTCTCGTGTTTAAAAAACGTTGGTTTGGCGATTGGGATTGCGCCTACAAAAACAAAACCCGCTATCGTCGGGTTTTGTTTTTGTGCCCGTAAAATTCGCGGTTTCTAGCCTCCCGGACTTCAACCCGCGTTCTAAATTTACTCAACCCGCTATCGTCGGGTTTTGTTTTTGTAAGCGCGGTTTCTAACCGCCCGAACTTATTTAAGTTGTATACTCCGCATTAATCTTCACATAGTCGTAACTCAAATCGCATCCCCAAGCTTTCGCAAAACCGCTGCCATTCCCGACACTAACCTGAATTAAAACCGTATCAGCTTTCAAATATTCCCCCTCCGCAGCCGCTTTCATGTAATTACTCGCAGCAGCGCGATCGAACTCTTTCGGTTGCCCGTTTTCCAGCATCAAAAAATCCCCTAATTCAATCCGCAAATTCTCTTGATCGAAAGGTACACCAGCGCGCCCAGCCGCCGCCGCAATTCTCCCCCAATTCGGATCGCGTCCGAAAATAGCAGCTTTCACCAAAGAAGAACCGACAATTGTTTTGGCAATTTTACTCGCAGAAACTTCATCCAGCGCGCCGCTAACTTGCACTTCCACCAAACAAGTTGCACCTTCGCCGTCACGGGCGATCGCCTTTGCTAAATGTACGCAAACTTCTGTCAGCATCGCCTCTAATTTTTCAGCATCCGCCCCCATTTCCGTAATTGCCGGTGTGCGGGATTGACCATTCGCCAAAGCAATTAGCGAATCGTTGGTACTGGTATCTCCGTCAACAGTAATTTGATTGAAACTTCTGTTAGCCGCCCGACTCAGCATTTCTTGCCACAAATGCGACGACACTGCTGCATCGCAAGTTACAAATGCTAGCATTGTTGCCATATTCGGGTGAATCATTCCCGAACCTTTGCAAATGCCGCCGATGCGGACGGGTCGATCGCCAAACATAGTTTCCAGGGCGATCGTTTTCGGCACTAAATCAGTCGTACAAATAGCCTTAGCAGCCGCATCGGAACCAGTTTCCGATGCCTCAGCAACTAATCGCGGAATTCCAGCCCTCAGCGGGTCCATTTTGATCCGCTGTCCGATGACGCCTGTGGAGGCCAAAAGAATTGATTCTGGAGGAATATTCAGCGCTTCTCCCAACAATTTGGCACTTTCGAGGGCATCGGCCAAACCTTGTTCGCCAGTAGCAGCATTAGCTTGTCCCGCATTGCACAAAATTGCTTTCGCGCTTGGTTTCGCTTGCAAACGCTGGCGGCAGTAGTCTACGCAAGCGGCCCGGACAGTGGATGTAGTAAAGACTCCTGCGGCGATCGCGTCCACCTCTGACAAAATTAAACTTAAATCCGGCAAGCCTGAAGGCTTCAAACCCGCTGTAATTCCAGATGCTCGATACCCTCTGGGTGCTGTAACTCCGCCGTCAATTTCTTTCCAGTCCGACATCATGACCTCCCTAGTAGCCTTCAATCTGCTGAAAGGGGATTATACCATTTTAGATTTTAGATTTTAGATTTTAGATTTTAGACTTCGGCGTGAGCGCTCAGTCGAACGATTTTAGATTTTAGATTTTAGATTTTAGATTTTAGATTCTTTTGAACCCAATTTCTCATTCCAATTCCCAATTCCCAATTCCCCATAAAACTAATCGCGGCTTCCAATCTAGAGTTAGAACTCAAGAAGAAGTCGCGATGGTTTTGTAATTGACATTATTAATTTTTAGCTGGCAAACAACAAACTCGATTCAACTATCTCGCCGTTGAAAAAAGGAGTTATTTGCGATCGATACTCGCTGGAGAGCCAGCATCTAAACCAACTTCAGCAGCCACACGGCTCAGCATGGATTCCTGACGGTTTTTGACGACGTGTTGATGGCGCATCATCAGGGTGCGGGCTTGTTCTTGAGTTGACATAACTAATTTCTCCAAATTATAGGTAATAACTTCGTAGACAATAGTCGAAATTGAGCTTGCCCTAGCTCATAGTGGCGTTGCTGCGATCGTAACTGGCTTGAAAGCTGGGCTGCGGTTTGCCTTGAATGTGACCCCAGTAGTGCGAATCTTCCATCCCGACTTCGGTGGCGGTGCGGTTGAGCATGGATTGCTGCCGGTTCTTCACCAGTTGGTGGTGGCGCATCATCAGAGAGCGAGCTTGATTTTCGGTAGACATATGCGGTTCCTCCGTATTCTTTAGATTAATGTTGGGCTGTTTTTTCTTCTCTTCTATCACTATAACAGACAATTCTGTATCTAAAGCTACCAAATCAAAATTGTCATAAAACTTTACAATTGGGCTATTGGGCGAGATGGTCGATCGAGGGTGCAGGGAGTGCGATCGGGCTTGGGCTAGTGGATTCAGGCCCAACCTCAAGCAGCAGTTGGCAAAATTTGACAATATTGATCTTCTAAGAGCTACATTTGAGCGACTACGTAATTGCCAAGGGCAAAAATAACTTTATAGTTTGGTTCAAAGTTATGGATGCAGAATTTGGCCTCTCAAGGGAGTCGAAGTTGCCTTAGTTAACAGTAAATTTAATACGTAGCTAAGTAGGTAGGCGCTGTAAAACCCAATTATGTTAAGGATTGTAAAGTATCCTTAGCCCTAAGCGTGGCTAAGTTAGCCCTGTTTACATATTGTTACATAGCTCGGTTTAATCCCGGTTACCTACTTAAATCATTATTATTGAGTTGTGTAATTAATTTTGTTTAGGTACTTAATACAACTATTAACAATTAATTATTACAGACACAACTTATTTTAATGAAGGGTTTATTGGGGTAAATCAGGAAATTGAGGTGGGAACTTACCCTGCCACCAAAAAAGGGGTTTTTCTCCATTGGGAAAAGCTCCAACTCTCATCTGAGATGTTTTAGAATCAGCAGTTAATGGGGTTGGGTTACTGACCGGAGATTTTAAGTAAAAATTTCCTTCTTCAGGATTAACAAATTGAGGTTCTTCTGTGACCGCAGCAGTTCCATTCGTTCCATAGATATTCGCATAGTTATCAGGAAGCCATCCAGCATAAATCGGACTGGTGGTGTTATTTTCTCCAAAGATTAAGTTCTGGCTAATCTCAATATCTTTTTGACGCAAAATCTTTTCGATGTCAGAGTTAGCCGCCAAATAGCGCTCGCTATAACCGATTTGAAATCCCCTATTATTGCTAAAAATATTATTCTTGATTTCAACATTTTGAAGATTATCAGAAAATAAATATAACCCTCCAGTAATCCAAAAAAAGCTTTCTCCTGGGTTCGGTTTACCATAACCATTATGATGAACCGTATTATTATAAATTTTAATATTATGCCGTAACCCATCATTTCCCCATCGGGCAAAGAGAATTCCGGTTCCCCAGTTATCATAAATTAAGTTATGGTGAAATCGAATATTTTTTGCTTCTGAACCTCCTTCTACTGCTAAAGCAAATCCTGCCCCATTACAATCATGAACAACATTATTAAAGACCTCAACATCTTCTAAGACTCCCACCCAACTATCCACATATAATCCTTGTCGTGCCATGTGGTGAATATAGTTATGATGGACGGTTCCATATTTACTCTTTTCTTTAACATCAATTCCTTCTTTTTTCCCATCCTTAACTAAGTTATAAGCAACTTCAAAATTTTCAACCCCACCGATTGAAATTGCTTCATGGGGAGCTTCTGAAAAATCATTTAAAAAGTCAGCCATCTTCAGGTCGTTTGCATTAATAACCGTATTTCCCATTACTTTATAGTGATCGCCCCCCCAAACACCAATACCTGGAGAAAACGTATTTTCTGTTTTATTATTATAAAGGTTAATAAAATGGCTATTTCTAACTGTAATTCCAGAATTATGAGAATTAATAACTTCTAAATCTTCAACTTGAATATAATTAACATTTTGTAACAAAAATGCACCTTGATCGTGAGGATAATGGGATTTCTTACCAGAGGGAGGCTCTACTTTAACTGCATCCGCATCAATAATAACCCGTTCTTCAGGATAGGCTCTATAAGTAATCCAAGCCTTTTCTGTCCCTGAATTTTTAGCTTGAATTTGTTCGGTGAGGCGATAGGTTCCCTCCCGAATATAAACTGTTTCACCCGCTTTTAAGACCCACGCTGCGTGATTAATTGTTGACCAAGGATGCTCAATTGAACCGTTATTTGTATCACTGCCATTTGGTGAAACATAAAAACCATGAGGAGGGATTTGTGATAAACTTCGCGATGTGCAGCACACGCCACTAATCGCCAATAGAAATCCTGCTAATACTAACGTGATGAACCTATGAACGGTTTTTCTCATCATGAAGTTTTTTTAGGTAGCATTTAATCCTCACTGTTTAAACATTAAAGCACTTTCGTAATTTTATAAATCTAGTAAGTAGGTAGCCGCTGTCAAACAAACTTATGTTAAGAATTGTAAAGTATCCTTAGCCCTAAGCGTGGCTAAGTTAGCCCTGCTTACATATTGTTCCATAGATCGGTTTAATCCCGCTTACCTACTTATAATTTCAATTAACATCAAGTCCCGCCCTAAAGAAACTATGCTGTACCCACAATTGCAAAGATCCCCCTAGCCTCTTTTTCAGAAGGATGCCAGGGGGAGCGAAAGGCTCTGACGTTAGTTTTTCAAGTTGTGTGTACAGGGTAGCCCTTAAGAAAGGCGTGCCGGGGAATAAGCGGCGCTAATCGTCAAACAGTAGACTGGTACTACATAAGACGTTAAGTTGACACGAATGCTACTCGGCGACTTCCGCTTCCGCTTCCGCTTCCGGTGCATCTGGCACATCTTGCTTGATTGTCAAATAGCGAATCACTTCTTCGCTCAGACGCATCGCGCGCTCCAGGGTAAAAATTGCAGCGCCCGGAGCTGTATAGTTCATTTGAACGTATACTCCGTCCCGGTGCTTGCCGATTTCGTAAGCCAAACGGCGCTTGCCGCGGTGCTGAGTTTCGATGCTTTCAGCACCTTGATCGCGCAAAATAGTTTGATATTTAGCGATCGCCTGGTCTGTCATTTCCTCACCCAAATCTGGGCGCAGAATGTACATAGTTTCGTAAATAAACGGTTTCATGGCAATAATCCCCTTATGGACAACAAGGCTTCTCACGAAGCAAGGACTTATAATCATATCCCAACAATGAACAATCTCAAAACCAAAAAACCAAATTCCCCAAACAACACTCCCTCGCGGTGGAGCACCATGTGGACGTACAGCATCATGAGCGCGATCGCACTTTTAATGCTGTTTCCCCTGCTGTGGCTTCTGAGTACCTCTCTCAAATCCCCCACCGAAAACATTTTTCAATTTCCCCCGCAACTGTGGCCGCAGCAGCCAACCCTCGAAAACTTCATCAAAGTTTGGCAAACCAACCCCTTCGGCCGCTACCTGTTCAACAGCACCCTGATTGCCGGCCTCACAGTTAGCATCAACGTCCTCTTTTGCGCCCTCGCCGCTTACCCCTTAGCCAGACTCAACTTTCGAGGCCGCGAAGCCATCTTAATCACGATCGTTTCCACAATCATGATTCCTTTCCAAATAGTCATGATTCCCTTATACATATTGACTGTACAACTCGGACTAAAAAATAGTTATTTAGGCGTAATCTTTCCCGGACTAGCCTCAGCCTTCGGCATCTTTTTATTACGACAAGCATTCCTAGCAGTTCCCAAAGAACTAGAAGAAGCCGCCCGCATCGACGGCTGTACAGAATTAGGCATTTGGTGGCACGTCATGATTCCGGCAATTAAGCCTGCTTTAGTTACTTTAGGAATTTTTGTATTTATCGGTTCTTGGAGCGACTTTCTGTGGCCGCTGCTAGTTTTAGACAGGCCAGAATATTACACGTTACCTTTAGGCGTAGCCAATTTAGCCGGGACATTTTCTTTGGATTGGCGTTTAGTTGCGGCGGGTTCCATTATTTCTATTGTTCCAGTTTTAGGACTATTTTTGCTTTTGCAAAAATACATTGTGCCGACAGAAACAGCCGCCGGAGTCAAGGGATAGAATCAAGATAAACAATCGGCATTTATCTGCGTTCATCTGCGGTTAAAAATTCAAATATTTTGAACTCACAACTCACCAAATTTATTGGTTATGTAGGAACGATCAGAAATCCGCTGGAGCGTTGACCGCGCTGAGGTTGTAGATACTATCATCGCTTTTGCAAATGCGATCGATGCCCAAGACTGGCAAAAATTGCGATCGCATCTAGCAGACCAAATAGATATCGACTATTCAGAATTCCCAGGAATCAAACAAACTGTAGTAATTTTCAGCGACAATACTCAAGTGCATGGCGCTTTGCGGGACACATCGCAATAAAATCTAATGCACAACTCAAATGCGATCCTAGGTTTCACAATTCAAAATTTCTTCCTACCTAGGAGTGAAAACTGCACTAGGATAAGCAATCCGCTTGTGATTAAACTGTTCCCAAACCCGCACAAAAATCTCCGCAATTAGAGACATATCCTCCCGAGTCAAACCCGAATCGAGCAACTGATTATCCTGCCAGCGAGCCCTCAAAATCCGATTAACCATATTCAAAGCCTCTTCATGAGTAGCATCCTTGAGCGATCGCAAAGCAGCCTCGCAAGAATCCGCCAGCATCAGAATCCCCGTTTCCCGCGACTGCGGAATCGGCCCATCGTAGCGAAAATCCTCCTCCCTCACTTCCCGACTTTCGATTGTTAACTTTGAATTATCCGCATCTGGCAAAGCAATCTTTAAATCTTCTGCTTCTTTTGCAGCAATTTGCTGCGCTTGGTGGTAGAAATAAGCAATTAACATTGTACCTTGGTGTTCCGGAATAAACGCCTGAATCGCCTTCGGCAGTCGATGCTTCCGCGCCATCACCAAGCCCTCGGTAACGTGCTTTTTAATAATCTCCGCGCTCGCCCAAGGGTCATTAATTTGATCGTGTTTGTTGGCTCCGCCCATTTGATTTTCACAAAACCCGAGCGGGTCGTGCATTTTTCCAATATCGTGGTATAATGTGCCAGTTCTGACCAGCTCTACATTGCAGCCGAGCTCCCGAGCCGCAGCCTCCGCCAAACTCGCCACAAACAGCGTGTGCTGAAAAGTCCCCGGAGCCTCGGCAGCCAACTTCTTCAACAGCGGGCGGTTGGGATTGGCAAGTTCCGCAAGCCGGATCGGCGTAATCAAGTCAAAAACGTGTTCCAAATAAGGGCTGATGCCGATCGCCACAACGCTCCAAGCCAAACCCGCCAAACTTTGCGCGCCCACCGTACCGAGTACGACGTACCAAATCGCACCGGCAGCCGCGCTGGCAATCAAAGTCCCCACCAGATAAACCGTACCCTGAGTCAAACCGACAGCCACTCCCAAAAGAGCCAATTCCTCGCGCGATCGCAGTCGCCCCGCCATAAAAGCGCCCAGCAATCCCCCTGCCCCGCTAGCCACCAAATGAATTAACTCCACATTTAAGCCAACGGGCAGCAGCGCCGACAGCAGCCCCACCACAGTCACTCCCACCGCCGAACCGTAGAAGCCACCGGCTAAAATCCCGATCGCCGGCAAACTCGTCCAAGGCAGGCCCAAACTCACCAGCACCGGCGCGCTCAAAGTCAGCAGCAGCAATAGCAAATGATCTCTGCGGCGCAAGCGGTAGTGCCTTTCCACGAGCAGTACGATCGCAATTGCCCCTCCGACTAAACAAACAAAACCCGTCAGCCCCAGCCAATTCACCCCCCGCCGGCTCAAACCAAAATAGTCCAGCAACACGAAATCTTGCTGCGCGATTTCTGTTCCTTCTGCAACAATTATCTCGCCCTGCTCTACTGCGATCATCACCGGTTTGACCTTTTGCGCCGCTAATTCAGCTAGCTGTTTGGTTTCCTCGGGATCTCTCACCAGATTTGGCTGCAAAATCGCTGTTAAACCCTCAATCGCCAAAGCTTGGGACTCTAACGGCACTTCATCTGCCACTTGCAGCTTCACAGCTTCTTTCAAAATTTCTTTTGGCAACCCCTGCAAGATACCTTGAGCCAACATCCTTTTTGCCGCGCGACTCATACCCGTTTGGGTTTTCTGCCAAGCTGCTTCGGACAAATCAAACAGCGAAGTATCGTAAATCTGTGGGAGTCCTAAAACCGACTGCTTTCCAAGCGCCTCCACAGCATTGAGATAGCGTCGGCGAGCAGAGGAAATAGTCTCTGTCAGGCTTTGAAAGTCTGCCGCCCGCACCGATCGGCTGTAAGCTTGCAGTTGAGCGACAGCATCTTGCTGAGACTTGTTCTGCGTCTGCCCAGCCATTGCGGGGGAATCCAAACTCAACCGCTCGGAAGTTGCACTGTTGTCCCCCGCTTGCGCCAAAATAGATCGCCACTCCCACTCGGGACAGCCCCGCAAGTAAACCTGAGCCGCATTTGAGAGCGCCGAGGGACTCACAAACGGAAACGGGCCTACCGCCGCCCGCAGCTCGCTCCCCTGCTGCAAAAATTGTTGCAATTCTTGATAAATTTGTCGATCGACCGCAGGATCGAGCATTAATATCGCTACAGCCCCGATCCGCGCTGCTTTCCGCTGTTCTTCAGTAGTTTTGTAATCGGGGATGCTAGCACTAGCAGGAGCCTTAATCGTCTCAGGAGCTTTCGTCCCCACATCCAGTTTCGGCTGGTTGTAGAAGCGGTGGCCCAGAGTGCTGCTTAGGGAAACTACCGCTACGAGCGCCAACATAGGGGAACGAGCTTGATTTTTGAGGCTTGATTTTGAGGTTTTACTTGTAAATAAACTCGTAAAAGTCTCGGGCAGAACCAATTTCTGGCGCGACAAGCGGCTCAGGAGAGGCCCGCCAGGGCGTGAGGTATCTGCTTTGCTGCCGCCATTTTGCACTTTAGCAATATGTTGGCGCAGTGAGCGCGCAGCCCCTAGCTGCTCAATCTGCCGCATCAATGAGGAGAGCGTATTCATTTGTGTCGAAGATATATCACTGTTATCCAGCAGCTTTGTCAGAATTTCTGACGGTGCATCTTGATTGAGTTTATCCGAACTACCGTGGCTGAATATTCAACCGCCCAGGCTACTTTGCCTGACTATCGGCTGCTGTTGGGTTTTCTGACTGTTTTCCTAACTTTAGCCAACAACGCAAGCAGCTTCTTTGCTTCCCTTGTCCATCTTGAACAAAACTCGCGCGCCAGGGCTAAAAACCCTGTTTCTCCGTTGATTATTCGTTTCTCAACCCCATATTCTCGTAGAAACCCGGTGTTTTGGGGCAAGCGCGTCCGATTTAATTTTTTACTTTTTAATCTTTAATTGTCGCTCTCCTTCGGCTTGCGTTTTTGACTTGTTAATTGCTAATTGCTAATTTCTCATTGCTAATTAATACTTTCCCCTCCCTGTTAAAAGCTCAAAAATTTATACTTTACGAGGTCTAATGACATAAGGTGCAGCCACCGCTCGGGCTAGCGCTGCGGAATCCATGCCGGCATCGGGCCTGTAAACTCCTGCCCAAACAGCAAACAGGTTATTTGCTAACTCTACAATTTTTGCATCGCTGCCCGTTCCCCAGAGCGAGGGTTCTTCGCCACAAGCCAACGCCTGCGGTTCAACGGTAACCGAAGATACCTGTCGCCATTCTACAGGAATCGCAGCAGCACCGTTGTAAGCTCCAGACAAAGCTCCCGTCAAAGCGCAGGTGAGTTGTGTGGCTATGCCACAGCGGGCCGCCCGCACTACTGACAAGCGCAAGTCTTCTGGGGTGTTCAAGAAGCAGTAGAAAGCTAAGGCAATGGGAATAAAATTTTCTGGGTTGACAGTTGACTCCGTTTGTAGTTTCTTCTCGCCTTTGCCCTGTGTTTCTCTCAAAGCTGTGGCGCTTTTGCAAAGATGAGTTGCCGCTGTTTCTAAATCGGCTCCCTGTTTTAGTAGTATTTGCACTTGCAGCAGCAGCTCTGTTAAGGCATTATCTGTTTTCACGTAGGCAATTGTTTGCTCGATGGCTGTCGCGGGGTCAAGTCTATCTTTGAGAGTTCTGGCGATCCCATATCCTACTGCTAAAATTGCTGTATCCCATTCTGGCTTGTTGGCGTTGGGCCAAACCTCTATCGCCAGCATGATTTTTTCTCGCAGCTTGGCTTTATTTTCGTGAAAAAACATCGCAGCAGGCAGCGCAGCAATGGCAGCTTCAGAAGGGTTAAGCAGGCTTTGAAACTCACTGCTTAGCGGAGGATAGATTTCGGAATTGGCAAATGCTTCCCAAGTATCGCGCCAATCTTTTAAATCTAAACCCCTACCCCGAATTAAACTTTGAGCGCACGCCACCGCAAGTCTCCCGGATTCGGATGATTGTTTGCCAGTTGGGATTTTGCTGTTGGGAGAATTCAACCCCCATGTTGGCCCGCTCTGTGTCAATTGTTGGTGTTTCGTCAGTTGTAAAATCGGCGGCAAGTCTCCTGTTTGGGGGGGAATACCCACGAGTTGCCTTTGGTATTGCAGACCTATAGAGTCTCCTAAAACTGCCCCCAGGATGGTTCCTTGAAACTTGCTCAACAGGGAATGCCGCATTTTAATTTAACTCAAGTTCCTAGTAATTGGTAATTGGTAATTGGTAATTTATAATTGGCAATTTATAATTCTTCTTGGTTTCCCTTTTTGCCTAACTCTTCTGATTAATTTGAATGACAACCAAACATATAAGGGCTGGTTTTCCATATAAAACCTGCCCTCCTCTGAACAATCAGTTAATTTTTAATTTTCCATCAGGTAACTAACTAGAGCTTGCAGCCCCAGCCGGTAACTTTCTGAGCCAAAACCGCTGATTTGCCCGATCGCCACCGCTGCGATAAACGAGTGATGGCGAAAAGCTTCCCGCCGGTAAATATTGCTCAGATGAACTTCTACCGCAGGGATATTCACCGCGGCGATCGCGTCTCTAATTGCCACACTCGTATGAGTATAAGCTCCAGCATTAATCAATAAGCCTTGGTGCTGCCCTAACATCGAGTGAATTGCATCCACCAAGACCCCTTCATGATTCGACTGCTGAATAGAGACTTTCACCTGGAGGGCTTGCGCTTCTCGTTCTAGCAACTTGTTGATATCATTTAAAGTCGCAGAACCATAAACTCCAGGTTCTCGCTGACCCAATAGATTCAGATTAGGGCCGTGAAGTACCAGGATATTTAACAATTTTAAAATTTCCAGCGCAACAAAAATTATGAGAGTTTTGACTTTGGATTTACAACCAGTCTGTAACCTCAAAGCTCAAACCTCAAACCTGAAACCTCAAACTTCAAACCCACTCCCGACTACCGGCGATTCCTCGGTTGGTTGACAGGAATACGAATCGGTTCGAGTTCCGGTTCAGGTTCGGGACTCAGCAGTCCTTCTATCAGCTTGCGAACCCATTCTTTAATTTGTTCCAGCACCTTTTCAATGTCTTCCATTGAACGGATAGCTCCTTTTTTTATAGTCTAGATTGCTAAACCGACGGCTAAATATCTGAAAATAAGCAAGCACGACTTTTAAACCCAAGGTCAAACTTGCTTTCTCGCTTGCTGGTTATTTTGAGCAATGGAGAGAGTCAGTATATTGGCCAATCAGTCCTATCTTATTATCATAACGAATCTTTACAGATAATCAATAGGCCAGCGGAAGATTGCCGAACTATTTCGGAGTACAGAGTGTTAAATAAAGCTTAAGCTTACGGCTGACTGTTGACAATTGACAAGACGCTGGATATTTTTTACGCTTTTGCAAACAATAATTTACGCCGGAGCCGATCGAGCGCCGTACAGCTACTCAGATTCCGAATCCAATCGCGCCCTCGGGCATCGCCAAAGCGGTATTCAAAACTTTCTGCGTCGCCGTCGGGGCCCGCTAAACCGACATACACCAATCCGACAGGTTTAGCGTCTGTGCCGCCTCCGGGCCCGGCGATGCCTGTAATGCTCAATCCCCAATTGGTATTGAGGCTGGCGCGAACTCCCGCAGCCATTTGTTTGGCCACTTGGTGGCTGACTGCCCCAAACTCGGCTAAATCTTGCGGATTCACACCTAATAATCCTTCCTTGACCCGATTGTCGTAAGAAATAATCCCGCCTAAAAAGTAGCAAGAACTGCCGGCAACACCAGTCAGCATCGCCCCCAATCCTCCTCCGGTGCAGGATTCAGCCACGCTGAGAGTTTGCCCCGCATCCAGCAACAATTGACCGACAGTCGAAGCGAGGGTATCGCTATCAGCACCGTAACAGTCTAAGCCGGCAATTTGCCGCAATTGTTGTTCGATCGGCTCAATCAAATTTTTAGCAGCCACTTCCGACTCTGCGCGGGCTGAAATCCGCAGTTTGACTTCGCCGTGATTGGCGTAGGGAGCCACAGTAGGATTAGTTAAATTCAGAAAACTATCTACTTTTTCGGCCAATGCCGACTCAGCAATGCCCCAAAATTTCAATGTGCGACTGTAAATAGTTTCGCTGCACCAGCCGCCATTTTTCAGGTAAGGAACGGCGGTTTCTCGCCACATCAAGTGCAATTCCGCCGGTACGCCGGGAAATGTCATTACTGTCACGTTAGAAACCGGTTGCCAAATAATGCCCGGTGCAGAACCGCTGCGGTTCGGCAGAATGTCCGCAGTTTCTGGAATTAAAGCTTGTTTGCGGTTGCTGGGACTCATGGTGCGTCCCCGCTGGGCGAATTTGTATTCGATATCTGCGATAATTTCCGGCTTTTCTATTAAGGGAACCCCAAAAAAATCGGCGATCGTTTCGACTGTCAGGTCGTCTGGTGTGGGCCCGAGACCTCCGGTGAAGAGCAAAATCTGCGATCGGCTGACGGCGATTTCTAACACTTGTTTGATGCGTTCTGGATTGTCCCCCACCACTGTTTGATAGTAGTGAGGGATTCCCAGACTCGCTAATTCTTTGGCTAAAAACTGGGCATTGCTATTAAGAATATCGCCTAACAGCAATTCAGTGCCAACACAAATAATTTCAGCAACCATGCAATTTTAGATTTTAGATTTTAGATTTTAGATTTGGGATTGGGGAATTGGGGGATTGGGGAATTGGGGATTGGGCATGGAGCATTAGAAATTATTTTTCTTCCTTCTTCCTTCTTCCTTCTTCCTTCTTCCTTCACCTAGCGTGTCTCCAAACTTTCCAGCTAGCATATCCCAGCAAACTTGTTGCACCCATAGCGTAAATTACGCCGCTCGGAAGCGAAAAAGCTAGGGCTAAACTTCCTACCCACAGTGTCAGCGAGTAAATAAATAAAACCGCAAATCGATGAGATAGTCCGGCTTGTAGAAGTCGGTGGTGGAGGTGGCGCTTGTCAGCAATAAACGGTGACTTGCCGTTGCGCAGTCGATCGAGAATCACCGCCGACATATCTAAAATCGGTACAGCTAAAATTAAATATGGCAGCAACACAGAAGTAACAGCCGTAGTTTTAACCAACCCAATTACTCCCACTCCAGCGAGAGTAAACCCGATAAAATAAGCCCCGCCATCTCCCATAAAGATTTGGGCCGGATTGAAGTTGTAGCGCAGAAATCCCAAGGCCCCGCCAGCTAAAGCCGCTGCAATTAGGGCCGCCGCCGGTTGGTGCATCGACAGACTGACAATCAGCATCACAACTGCTGCAATCCCTGAAACTCCGGCAGCTAAACCGTCCAAACCGTCAATCCAATTGATGGCGTTGGCCATGCCGACGAGCCAAATCACGGTAATTGGCAAGCTCAGCCAGCCAATATCTGTCAGTCCCAAGGAGGGAACTGTGAGAAACTCAATTTTTACCCCTGCCATCCAAGCGATGCTGGATACGCCAATTTGCATGAGCAAACGTTTTAAGGCCGACAGGGAAAATAAGTCGTCTGCTAAACCGATGAGGAAGAATCCGATGCCACCGAGGGTGACTCCCCAAATTTCGTATTCGTCTTTGGGATTGAGAACTTGTCCGCTAGCATCGATGAAGCCTCCTGAAAGCCAGACAAATAAGAGGGCACTGAGAGTGCCGAGAAAGATGGAAACTCCTCCCAAGCGCACCATCGGGCGCTGGTGGACTTTTCGCTCGCCTGGCCGATCGACTCGCCCGCTTTTGAGACCAATTTTTTTGACTATTGGCGTACTCCAGAGGACGACGATCGCAGAAATCAGAAAAGCTACTACGTGGTACAGATACTGGTACGGCATCTGAAATCAATATTAAATAGTGCGGGGCAATTAGTCTGTCAGGCAGAGTCTACTACATTTCAGATGGCTTATAACAAGGAAACATCTTGAAGAGCGACTGGGGGTTTGGGAGTCGGAGATTTGCCGCAATGGCAGTTGCCCTGGGGCGAATTGTCAGGTTTTTCATTCATAACTCTCGAATTAACGATTTGAAATATCGACTCTTTCGCGAGCAAAAAAGTCGATATTTGGCGAGCGGGCCCAGTTGAGCGGTATCTTTCGCAACCTACAAATACCGTTATTCAAACCAGCCCCGCCCGACAAATATCTTTACTAAAAACCGTCTTGGCGAGCGATATTTTTGGTGAAAACCTCTTGTCAATATCGCTACCGGCAACTCTCAATCTTTTCCTGCTCTTTTACCCTTTTACCCGTACACTTCCAACTACCAATTCCCCATTGCCGATCAGGAAAATTAAGCTAATGCCGGCACTTTCAAGTACAAGTGCGGATATAACGGGAAGCGATCGCACAGCGCTGCTACTCGTCGCAGGCAGTCGGCGGCGACGCTTTCATCATCTGGATTTAGCAGGCGATCGGCGATAATATTGCCAATCTCGGTAAATTCTGCTGTTCCCATTCCCCTGGTGGTCATCGCCGGCGAACCGAGTCTCAAACCGCTGGTGACAAAGGGTGATGCCGGATCGAACGGCACGGTATTTTTATTAGCAGTAATATTCACACTGCTGACTAATTGGTCCGCTCGCTTGCCTGTCATATTTACCGATTGCAAATCAACTAGCATTAAGTGATTGTCTGTGCCGCCGGAAACGAGTTTTAAACCCCGCTGCTGCAACTGTGCAGCTAATGCGCGTGCATTTTCAATTACTTGACCGGAATAAGTTTTAAATTCAGGCTTTAATGCTTCGCCGAAAGCTACTGCTTTGCCCGCAATCACGTGTTCTAAGGGGCCACCTTGAGTGCCGGGGAAAACTGCTTTGTCGAACTTTTTGCCTAATTCCGGGTCATTAGTCATAATCAAGCCACCACGGGGGCCGCGCAGGGTTTTGTGAGTGGTGGTGGTGACTGCGTGACAGTGGGGGAGGGGGTTGGGGTGGTGTCCTGTGGCGACTAACCCGGCGATGTGGGCGATGTCGGCGAGCAGGTAGGCTCCGATTTCGTCGGCGATCGCTCTAAACTTCTCAAAGTCGATAATTCGCGAATATGCTGAATAGCCGCAAATTAGCAATTTCGGTCGGTTTTCTTTTGCCAGTGCCAAAATTTCGTCGTAGTCGAGCTGTTCTGTTTCTTGGCTGACGCCGTAGTGAAAAGCTTTGAACCATTTGCCTGATACGTTGACCGGCGAACCGTGGGTCAAGTGTCCGCCGTGGGACAAATCCATGCCCATAATTCCGTCTCCTGGTTCCAGCAGGCTCAAAAACACTGCAAAGTTGGCTTGAGCGCCGGAGTGGGGCTGGACGTTGGCGTGAGCGGCTCCAAATAGCTGTTTGGCGCGGTCGATCGCAATTTGCTCGATACCGTCAATAAATTCGCAGCCGCCGTAGTAGCGTTTCGCTGGCAGTCCTTCGGCGTATTTATTGGTCAGCACTGAGCCTTGAGCTGCCATTACCGCTGCGGAGGTAAAGTTTTCGCTGGCGATGAGTTCTAGGTGGTCTCGCTGCCGCTGGAGCTCTTGCCCGATTAAATCGGCAATGAGCGGATCGGTTTTGGAAAGGAATTCTAAGTTACAGTCCGTCACAATAATCAACCTCTTGACAAATTTGGGATTGGGAATTGGGGATCTTATACCGTACTACGGATTTCGCACTATTGACATAAATATTACGTTGTGTTCAGGTTAAGCGGTTTGTCCCCAACTCCTGACATACAATGAAATTACTGGTGTGAAACCTGCCGGAGGTATCAAATGTTAGTCATTTTAATGGAAAATCAGATGCTTGCCCCTCAGTGTGTTTGCCAAAGTTGTTTGCTGGCAGATCGCACAGGGCAACCGCGCTGGAGCGGTGGAGAGCTTCGCTGCGGTCATCCAGTTGCTAAACCTACGGAAAATTTGCCCGATCGGTACGAGTGTCAAATGGGCTTCGTCATTGCCAATATTAAATAAGAAAGCCTGCATGGGGTAGTTGAGGCTACTCCCCGCTGAGTGAAAAGCAAGTTCCGGCAGAGTCGAAACACAAACCCTGCTGCTGCGTTATCCTGAGTTTAATGGAATTCATAGTTAATCGATCGACTCAGGAGAGTTCATTATGACTTGGCGCGGATCTACAACTGTTCCAGACCGGATTTTTGCTTCTTTGCCTTATTTGCTCCCGTTGATTGACGGGCTTGCCTTTGGCAGGTTTCTGTTTACACAGTTTCCTGTCCTGCAACTGTTGTTGATACCGCTAGCTCCATTGATGCAAATTTATAGTTTGCCCTTTGCTAGCTTGATTATCTTCTTTGCCCTGTATTTAGGAGTAGTTAGAAACGAAAACATCAGTCACTTCATTCGTTTTAATGCGATGCAGGCGATTCTTTTAGACATTGTTTTGATGCTGTGCGGTCTAGTTTTGCCGATTTTTTCTAAAGGATTGCAAGTCGCATTTGTTGCCGAAACGCTGTATAACATGGTGTTTTTTGGCGCTTTTGCTGCATTTATCTATGCAGTCGTTCAGTCGCTTTTGGGACGCTATGCAGAGATTCCTCCGCTTTCGGATGCTGTTTATATGCAGGTTCGTTAGTCAATTGGCAGTTGGCAGTTGGCAGTTGACCCTTCGGCTTCGCTCAGGGCAATGTAGTTGTTAGTTGTTGGTGATAATTACCAATTACCAATTACCAATTACTACGGTATTTTCAAGGCTGCCGATGCCTTCTATTTCAATTATGACTCGATCGCCTATTTGTAGCGGCCCTACTCCTTGCGGCGTTCCAGTCAGTATCACATCGCCGGGAATTAGAGTCATTATTTGACTGATGTAGGAGACGAGAAAGTCTGGGGAAAATACCATGCGATCGATCTGGGATGACTGTACCGGTCGCTCGCTCTCATTGACAAAAGTCTGCAATTGTGCAGCAGGACTCAGTTCGCGGACAATCCAAGGCCCCAAGGGACAAAATGTATCGAACCCTTTGGCCCTGGCCCACTGGTTGTCCCGCTTTTGCAAATCTCTGGCTGTTACGTCGTTGGCGATAGTATATCCCCAAATTTTGCTGTGTGCTTGTTCGGGAGTGCAGTTAGTACAATGTTCGCCAATTACCAGGGCCAATTCTCCCTCGTAGTCTACCCTTTCCGACTGCTGCGGATAGCGAATCGCTGCACCTGCAGGGATTACAGCACTCGGAGGCTTGAAAAACAGCAGGGGTTCTTCCGGTACTGGGGTTCCCATCTCGGCGGCGTGATCGACATAATTTTTGCCTACGGCTACAATTTTTGAGGGAGAGCACGGGGCGAGAATTTGGTAAGTATCTGGTGAAAGTTCCAAATCGGTTGGTTGTCCTTTTAACCAGGGTGGTGCATCAAATACTTGAACGCTGTGGCTGAGTTGCAGTAAACCGTAATGGATGTGTCCTTGTGTTGTTTTAACTCGAACGTAGCGCTGGGCCATAGTATTTTAGATTTTAGGTTTTAGATTCTAGATTAAAAGGATAGCGGAATAGGACTTGCAGTACGATGTTCTCTCAACAATCGTCAGGGTTCCTACGGGCAAATCATGGTAATGAGCGATCGTTTGCCCTATTTCCCTAAGATGCGGCTTCTACGATATTATGTCATTGTTTCATAACAATTAGGTTTTTACCGAGAATTCAGTGCAAAGACTGAGTTGAGCGATTACCCTCGATTGGCTTACGCAATATTTACGCAATCAAAATCAAGTTTGTGTGAAATAATAGTAAATTACCTGTTCTTTGGCACGTAAATTAGCAGTTATGCTTACAGATTTACACAGGATTTTCCGAGTACGTAATTAGCACGATCTAGACAATAACAGAAATTTATTCCGCTCGGGCGTTTAAGTAATTTCGCTAAACGTAGTTTTAGTGTAATCTTGCTAGTAAATACGAATTAGTATCGGTTCGGAAGAAAAACAGAAATAGATCGAAGTTACGAAATTTCTATTTTGGGGGTGCATGAGAGTGATTATTAAAGGTTCTAGGGAAGCGCGATCGCACTTGGGAAATTTCCAGGGGCGTATTTTGATTGGGCGGGCTTTGTGTAAAGGTTTGTAACAAAAGCTGAGTTTTTGCATAAAAGTTGCGGGCCGAGACTGATAGATAAACAGAGGTTAGGGAGTTGCAAGAAAATAAGGTACCAATCAACCGGGGACAATCGTGATATCCCATTTGGGCAATGTCTCAGAACGCTGCCAGAAAGGATGGTACTGTTCTAACTCAGTTGGTAGGACTTTAATGCCTTTGTCATAGATGGTTTCGACGTGATGCACAATTGGTGCAATGCCCTTCCAAGTCATATTGGCAGCCCACTGTATAGCGGCTTCAACCGAGTCTAAAATTGCGCCGTTCCAATAATTTTCGCTTAGCAGCCCAACAGCGTTCAATGGGATTGTACTTGCTATGGTAAGGAGGATAGTAAATCAGTCGGATTTTTACATCAATCGCTTTGGATAGTTCAACCATGCGTTTGATAAATTGCGTTCGGTCCCTACGAGTTGCTGCACCACCATCAAGGTCAATCACCCATTCTGAGATATCGGGATAATCCTGTTGATTGTCTTTCCACCAAGCGGTTAAACAATCGACGATAAAATCACTGGTTTCAGCCGACTGACCCATATAAATCGATAACTGTTCGCTGTGGGTGTTGAGAATGCCAAAGGGGACTAAAACCGACTGCCAGTGAGTATCGTGGTCATCAGCCTTCTTTGGTTCCAACGTCCGGTAGTGCCCTGAAGGAAAGGATCAAAAAATTAACCGAATTCAAATAAAAGTACGCATCTGGAGTTGTAAATTATCATTATAATGATGTACAAAACGCCAAATTGCAGCAAGATGATTTTCTAATTTTTTAGAGAAGGCTAAGCTCTTTCTTACCAACGCTTGATACTCGTTGTCGAATAGTACAGTTGAAGCGCTCGATATAGCTAGTACAACCACTATCTTTGTCTACACGGCGCGATGACGTTTGCTGGGCAATACAGAATCATAAGCACTCCAATGGTCGGTATAAATTACTGCCGATTGACGGTAAACTGGTGACATTGAATTCCATAAAGCACTCTTCTGATACTGCGCTACGATCTCCAATGTGTACACCAACAATTTCCCTAGTCTGGGCATCCAATGCCAGCCATACCCACTGTTGATTTCCTTTATTATCGACTCTCCGACCATAGCTCATCCATCTGAACACTCAAGCGCTTTTTTGGCTTGGCACTCACCTCCACTTGCTTCTTAACAACAACAGAAGCGGTATTTACGTAGCGCTGTACTGTATCTTCTGACACTTGTAATACCCGAGCAATCCCGGTCTGGGAAATACGTTCAAGTAGCATCCGTGACATTAACTCTTCTTGTTCTTTAGTAATAGCTTTCCATGTCGGATTCAAAACAAATTGACGGCCACATTCTCGACATTTGTAATGAAAGTTTGTGAGGCCGAGTTTTACCGTTACGACTGACTGCTTCGCTCGCCACAATTAGGACAATGGGGAATTTCTACTGTCATATCACTAATGGTAAACACTTCTCTCTAATTGTTGTTATACCAATTTAATATGAAGCTGCATAGAATAGGGCTTCAAGAATAAACTTGTAAGATGACAACGAACTAATTTGCTCAGGTGTGATTTTTTCAAGAACTTGTTTCAATCGCTCTCGCAATTGCTTCAGTGTTGTAAAAACTTCTCCAACAAGTTGTTGTTTGATATATTCCCAGACCCTTTCAATTGGATTAAGTTCTGGACTATGTGAGGGTTGACAGACAGGAATTAAATTTTCGGGCACTGAGATAGTTTATTAGTGATGTGAGCACCCGCTCTATCCATGTGAATCAGGGCAATATCTTCACCCAATTAAGCGAGAAAGAGCGTCAATAAATTGCTGAAAATCTTCTCCGTTAAGCTCAGCATATTCTTGGCAAAAATGCCAGCCACTCAATGGTTCAACTACCCCATACAACCAAAAATTTTCACGTTTCCACAGTAGGGGAGCAACTGGTTTTACCCCCCTAGCTGTAATTAATTTTCCTGTCAATGTTTTCAATCCCAAACGGGTTTCATCTTGACACAAATATCGTAGCCTTTTGCCCTTACCAAAATATTTTTGAAAGGTCAATACTGCTGGAATGATGTTTTTTTAAAAAGCTCCACTGCTTCTACGTCCTGTAAAGCACTTTGCGGACGTGGCACTTTCAGTTTTGCGATGTGACGATAATGTACCCAGGCATAGACTGTTGCATAAGTCAGTTCTAAATTATACTCTGTTTTTAACCATTCCACAATTTCCCCGTAGCTTTTGAAAGGCGCTCCTGTTGCCAAGCGTTCTTTAAGTCCTGCTAATGCCTCAACAGTCAAGTGTGGTACTTGTCCGGGGGCTTTTTTTACCAACCATAATTCTGATATTCCACAAGTCGATACTTTTGTAACCACCGGCTTATCGTAGGGTTTGCTGAATAATTGATCGCAGACCACTAGCAGGAGTGATCGATATATTCAAACCGACTTAAAGATGAGTTTTTCCTGCTGATCTTGAGAGAAATATAAGCGCAAATTATGTTAAGTCCAAAAACAGGCTTTGTTTGATCCGCTCGACATAAAAACACATAAAAAACCCGGCGCCACCAGGTAGAAAGGTTCAGGGAGCATCCCGGTTTTGCAAAAGCCTCAAATAGCCAAGAGGTCATTGAGGTAAGCACAACGAAGTTTTAGCATTTGATTGACATTTTTTTTCAACCATTGAGCTCCGGAGATTTTCAACCTTCTATCTATTTGTTTGACCGTCGATTCCACGGCTCCCGAGCCGATGGAACAAATCTTGTCTGATGATAATTGCTCATAGTTAACAATT
>NZ_JAUBRK010000031.1:0-89457 GCF_036701825.1 Microcoleus sp. MOSTC5
GCGATTGAACCCTTGATTGAATCTGCTGGCGCCACTATCCTCAATTTATCACCCTATTCTCCGGACTTTAATCCGATCGAATTATGGTGGTCACAACTGAAAGCTTTTTTACGTCAATTCTCGCCGACCACTACTAAGATGGTTGATGTTTTACTGGCTACTGCGCTTGATTTGGTGAATACTAAGCACTTCAAAAACTGGTTTACAAACTGCTGCTACTGTACTTCATAAACGTGGAATCCGCTGTATCCCCTACAGGACACGGCACTGCCGTGTCCCTACTATTCTTTATAAACCTGGAATACGCTGTATCTTGCTTGTAAGTGGAGAAGGAACTCGGGGAAATATCAAGTTAAAGAAGCTTGGTTTATTCTCACAAATTTACGCTCATTGCGAGCAGCAATCAATGCTTATAAGCAGGGGATGGGCATTAAATAAATGTTCCGAGACTGTAAAAAATGAGGCTACGATCTTGAAGGAACAAGCCTCAAATGGAACCGACTTATTAACATGATTCTGCTCATAAAAGTTGCGTACAGTTCAGCAATATTTCAAGGCACTGAACTGAAAAAAAACAGGTACAAAAATATGTATATCGTCGCAAAGAACCAAGAAAAAATATCGCAGACGGAGTACATTTGGTGTTGGATTAGATGGACAAAAGTGGGTTAATTATCTCGAACAATATTCTTTGGAGGTGGAACAGTTAATGAAGTTAACTCCTTCTAAACGCCGCTTTTATCAATAAGGTATGCGGGCTGCAACCCTTATACTGTCTATCTCGTAGACCTGTTTGTCACCCCCCAGAGTCAATACTTCTTCCTTTTACGTCGCAATTCCCTATTACCAATTCCCTTAATTCACGATGCGGAAGTCACAGATACATGGATAGCTGTTTTTTCCTTTTTCCTGGTTCGTCCCAATTCTCTACGCTCAATTCAAATACTTAGCTTATGAGAGCAAAATCTGCTTGCGTAAAAACAGCCGGCGCGGCTGGCCGAACAGCCAACAAGTCCAATTCCAATCCACCTGTTGCAACCGATAGCCGGCTTGATAGTACAACTGTCGCGCTGCGTGATTATTTTCCAGAACGTGGAGGTAAATCTCAGAAAATCCCCATTCTCTGGCTGTCTCCTCGCAGTTGCTGAGCAATTGTTGAGCAACTCCCTGCCGCCGGTACTCCGGGTGAACGGCTAAATTCGACAAATAAGGATACTCAGAACTCGGGATTTGCCAAGGAAAGCGAGAACGCAGACCCATTTCTACTGTTCCTGCCATGCGCTGATCTCGGTGCGATCTATTATAATTCTGGGTTCCCTCCTCGCGCGAGACTAGCTCAGCAACCAGACAAATGTAATGTTCTGCCTTAGAACGCAGTCGATTTTTTAAATCTTCATAAATGCCCAAACGCAAAACCGGATACACCCATTCTACAAACCCCTGGCGGGAGTGAAAGCTCATTGCCAAAATATCAGCTAGCTGCGTCAAGTCGTTCGGCGCAGCCACCCGGATCGAAAAACCCGAAAGTCCGGGAGTTTGTTGTTCGTGAGAGGGTGAGGAAAAAAAGGAAGGATTCACAATGCCAGGCCACTATATTAATTTTTCTACGCGGGTTTCTAAGCTGCCCTCTTAGAAAGTTCACTGATGTTATACTGATCTTATAACGTAACTTATAGGCATGGTTTATTAGCAAGATTAAATTACATTCTTTTTGCTTGACTTTAAGTAGTCTTATGATGTAAATTGGATTTTTTTAGGTTTCAAACTCTAGTTATGACCAAATAAAAGCTATCCCCTAATACTAGATTTGTGGATCGGCTACTTGGCATTTAAATTGAAGCTCGATCGCTGGCAGGAGAGCCCAGGCCACAAGAGTTTAAGTAAACACTAGCTTACCAATTAAATGCGCGACAGCTTAGCGGGAAAGGTATTAAAAACAATCAAAAAGGTTTTAAGGTCAGGTTCCCGGAATTCTACCCCTCTTTGCTTGCGGAAATACCCGATCGAATATAATTTATCCCTCAAGGGGTAATTGAAAAACTCCACGACTGGCTAGACTAAAACCGGGCGCGATCGCGCGTCGGATGTTGACCGTCGGCCCCCGGCCTGGCAACCCAGCTTTCAGCAGTTCTGGGCAATCGATCGCGCGTCCCCGATCGAACCGGCCGGCGTCTGTTGCCGCAGGGGGTACTCTCCCAACCGTCCAATTTAAATTTGGATGCCGGGAAACAGTCTGCGGGGGTTTTCCCCCGTCGGCTCGATAATGTGCTGCGATACTCTGCGCTGCGCGCGATCGAGACATTCAAAACCTCGATCGAGCTGATTGACCCCGCCCAAAAACCGATACAACCCCCCGACACTCGTCGTGGACAGATCAAAATTTTAGACCCTAGTTCAAGCTCCCCGATTCATCTGTGGAGTAAATCTAAAATCTAAATCGACTGACCGGTTTCCACAGAGTACATCCCTAGCTAAGATTAACAGATGGATGCTCTGGCTTGCGGTGTTTCGCCGCAGTAATTGGCTTGTCGAAGGTCTGCAGGAGGCACAAAAAATGCCGCGATCGGGAAAAAAAGTGCAAGTCTAACTAAAATGGTACAGCAATTGCGTCACTCCCACAGACGGCTCTGTTGTCTGTGGGCCACCCCCGAATATCAGTCAGGGGCTTGGCGCCGGATTGCGACCTGTATCCTTGGCTGAGTGTTAAAGTTGCTGTTACCTGTGCGGAAAAACACAGGCGAAGATGTTGGTTGTCTATTGTATCGTGCTGCGGGCAGCTTTCACATACCAAATAAAACAGGCCCAGGAGCCAGAATAAAACATCAATTTGGCAAATCAACTCACAATCAGGACGGTTATTCCTATGTATTCTAAGAGATCCAGACGGCAGTTAAAAGTGCCCGATTCGTGTTGGCTCTCGTGCTGCATAGATTTAAGGGGTTCAGAAAACTTTTTGGGAGAGGAGTTTATGTGAATATCATTAAATAATAAAATTGGGGTGCACGATAGATAACTGTGGCTCAGAAGAATTCCGAATTAAAAACCCAGACATCAAAAATCAAGGTTGATGCTTGCCTCGGCACACTCACAAAAACTTCAGATCCACGAATTATTGTGATACCATTTTCCCAAAATAATGGCACTGTCGGCAAACTCCCAACTCTTATTTCATCAGTCATTACCAATCGAAAATCGAAAATCGAAAATGGTATGACTTGAGCAATTGAAATCGGTGAATTCTTCCTTTCATCAGAATTATTAAATCGAACTGCCCCGGGGCACAGGAGAACGGTGCATGAATTCCCAAGAAAATCCTAAGCTAAAAATTCTGATCGTCGATGACGAACCGGATAACCTCGACTTGCTTTACCGCACCTTCCATCGAGACTACAAAGTGCTCAGAGCCGAATCTGGCCCCGCTGCCCTCGAAATTTTGGCAAAACAGGGAGAAGTTGCGGTGATTATCTCCGACCAGCGAATGCCAAAAATGAGCGGTACGGAGTTTCTCAGCCTGACGGCGGCTCAATACCCCGACGTGATCCGAATTATTTTAACTGGCTATACGGATGTTGAAGATTTAGTTGAAGCTATTAACGCTGGCAAAGTATTCAAATACGTTACCAAGCCTTGGGATGCTCAAGAACTCATAACTCTTGTCAGTCAAGCTGTTGAGACTCACAATCTTCTGAAAACGCGCACCAATGAACTGCGCAGGGCTTTGAGCCAAGAATCGCTGCTGTATGCGGTTACCAATACTATCCGATCGGCTCCCAATTACCAGCAAATGCTGCAAAGAATTGTGGAAAGCGTCGGGCAGATGTTTGAGGTGAGTTGCTGTCTGCTGCGGCCGTTCCAAGACGGCCGGGTGGCGGATGAGTGGTTCGTTTACCAGAAGGCCGAAACTCAAGGGTTGGGCGGCGATGAGGAAGTCACGCCTGCAGACGCTTCTGCCGCCGAACTATCCCCGGATTTGCTGCCGAATTTGGTTTGGGAAACTCGGGATGTAGAGGTGATTCAAGATGCCCAAACTGACGATCGAGTTTTAAACTGGGATAATCAACAGCGAAAGCAGGCTTACCAAGTTGCGAATATTCGATCGAGCTTGATCGTACCGCTGTTTTACAAAGTCGAACTGATGGCAGTCTTGGCGCTGCACCAGTTCGATCGACCGCGCCAGTGGCAAGACCACGAGGTACAGTTGGTAATTACGGTGGCCGACCAAGCGGCTTTGGCGCTTTCTCAAGCCCGGGCTTACGAACAGGTGCGGGCGCTGGCTAAGCGCGAAGCCTTAGTCAATACTATTACTACGGCAATTCGATCGAGTCTCGATCCCCAAAATATTTTTGCAGCCATTACTCAACAGCTTGGCCAAGCTTTGCAAGTTGACGGCTGCGCCCTATCTCTGTGGACAGAAGATGATGAATACGTCCAATGCGTGGGGCTATACGACGCAAAGAGAGATACCGTGACTGTAGAACAGGGTTTTAACGATCCAGATGTAGTTGCGAACCCTCTTAGCCATGAGACGAGTTCTGCAGATGCTGCTAATAAAGCTCGCGGCTGGGTTTTTGCCCATCCTTCCCTACCCCAGTCTTTGGTGCCGATTCGGGGCAATCCGGTGTTGCTGGAAGTTATGGTATCAAAAGAGCCGGTGGCGATCGAAGACCTGCACGAACACCCCGAGTTAAATGTTACAGAACTGCAAGTTCGATCGCCAGCCCGCGCCCTGTTAGTCGTTCCCTTGCTCTCAGAAGGCAACATCATCGGCAGCATTTCCCTGCGCCAAAATCGAAGCATCCGCCGCTGGAACAACTCAGACATTGACCTGGCTCAAATAGTGGCAACTCAAGCTGCTCTGGCCGTGCAGCAATCGCGCCTCTACCAGACTACCAGACAGCAGGCAGAAAGGCTTCTGGAAGCAGATCGGCTCAAAACAGAGTTTTTCCAAAATATCTCCCACGAGTTCCGCACGCCTCTAACTCTAACTATCGGTCCTCTGGAATCAGCTTGCAGGCGCCAAGAAGACTTGCCCTACGAACAAGCAGTAATCGCTTTGCGCAATTCCCGCCGCCTCCTGCGCTTGGTAAATCAACTGCTGGACTTGCAGCGGCTCGATGCCGGACGGATGCAGCCGAGTTTTCGCCCCTGCGATTTGGTCGGTTTCTGTTACTCTACCGCAGAGTCGTTTCGCGCTTACTGCGAGAAAAAAGGACTGCACTTAATTACCCAACTGCAAGAATGTCCTTTACTTTATTTGGATCTTGAAAGATTTGACAAAGTTATTTACAACCTGCTATCTAATGCTGTCAAATTCACCCCAGAAGGCGGAAATATCACCCTGAAAGTTGAATCAGCCGGCGCTCACTGCTTGTTGCAAGTAAAAGACACCGGTATCGGCATTCGCACCGAACAAATTCCCTATTTATTCGAGCGCTTTCACCAAGCCGAAGGTTCTGCCAGCCGTTCCTACGAAGGCAGCGGTTTAGGTTTGGCACTTGTCAAAGAATTAGTCGAACTCCACGGCGGTCAAGTTTCCGTTGAGTCAGTTTACGGCGAAGGTACTACTTTTACCGTTTGGCTGCACTTCGGTTCGACTCACTTGCCCCCGGAACAGGTACTAGAAATACCTGCGGAGTTTCACTCATCCAAAGCTGCGGTGGAACTTGCAGATGTGGAGGCGGATTTGTCGGAAAGTGAGGCAGAAAATTATAACTTTGAGGCGCTCGAACCGGTTAGATCGGAAACAGCAGTGGGAACGGTTTTGGTGGTTGACGACAATCCCGATTTGCGCTTTTATGTGTCGGCAATTTTGCGAGATTCCGGCTTTGCAGTTTTGCTCGCCCGCAACGGAGAAGAAGGATTTGCCGTGGCAAAAAAACGCCACCCTAATTTAATTATAACGGATTTGATGATGCCTTTGATCTCGGGCTTGGATTTGATTCGGATGATTCGAGAGGATGAGGAATTGCAGGGAACTCCGGCAATTTTGCTGACTGCTAAAGCCGACGAGGATACTCGAATTGAAGGAGTAGAACGGGGTGCTGATGCTTATTTGTCCAAGCCTTTTAACGATCGCGAATTGTTGGCGGAAGTGCGGAATTTGCTCGCCCTCAAACAAAACGAGCGCCGAGTGCAGCAGTTGAACAGTTATTTAACTGAGTCGGTGCTGCGCCGATTTTTGCCGCCGTCGATGGTGAAGGCCGCAGCGGCTGGAGATTTGGCTTTGGATTTGCGCCCGGAACCGCGATTGATTACTATTCTGTTTAGCGATATTGTCGGTTTTACGGAAATGTCAAATACGCTGCGCTCGCGCCGGGTAGCTGAGCTTTTGAATGAATATTTGGCGGCAATGACTAAGGCTATTTTTGACAGCGGCGGTACGGTGGACAAGTTTGTCGGAGATGCGGTAATGGCTTTCTTTGGCGCGCCCGAAGAACTAACGCCTAACGAGCAAGTACGCCGCGCTGTAGCTGCTGCTAGCCAAATGCTGCAAGCTCTGAAGGAGCTTAACAAGGGCTGGTTGGAGCAGGGAATTGTTGGGGAAAATGGGGTGCTTCCTGTGCGGTTTCGCTGCGGAATTCACCAGGGTACTGCCGTGGTGGGGATGTTTGGCGGCCCCGACAGATCGGATTATACTGCGATCGGGCCGAGCGTGAATATTGCCGCCCGCCTGCAAGAGGTGGCGCAACCAAACACTGTGCTAATTTCGGCTGCGGTTGCAGATTATGTTGAGGAAAATCGAATTGTTAAATATAAGCCCTTGAAACTAAAAGGAATCGATGAAACAGTATTGACTTTTCTCCTGAATTGCGATTAGTTATTAGTTGTTGGTTAAGTATTATATATTGACATCCCACACACAATCTCGGAAACAACCTATTCGTAAATACAGCAGATTTCAACTAAGTGAAGTACATTCACCCCACCCGCCCTATCAAGCGCCCTCATCGAACTTCGGGGAGGGTTGGGGAGGGGTGTACTCCATTTAGATGCAAAGCGCTGTATCAAATCCGGCAGCATCGTTTTGGTAAAATCCAGTCAACAGTCAACTGTCAACAATCACGGACGCTGCAACCGGACTCGATCTAATTCATCTGCGTTAATCTGTGTTTATCTGCCCTCATCTGCGGTTAAAAAAATATAATTTCTCGAACCGCTGATGACAAGGGATTGACGCTGATTCACGCAGATGCAGAGAAAAGATATATTGAATAATTCCGTTCCTAACAGATTTGATATCAATTGTTTAATCTTTAATCTTTAATCTTTAATCTTTAATCGGCTCACCAAAGTTCAAGATTCCAAATGGCGGTTGTAGAGTAAAGTCTAAAATCTAAAATCTAAAATCTAAAATCTAAAATTGACTGACATTCCTTGCGTCCATCTATCAAAAGAGGGAAATTTTTTAACGGTTGGTCGGCGGATAACCTCTCTCTAGAGAACGGTTCAGCCGATCGCTCCGATCGAGTAGAAATAGAATGTCATATCTGATTGTGTATTGTATGAAACTGAATTCTTTTACGAAACGGCTTTCGACTGTCGGGCGCTGGATGGCTGCAACTGTGCTTTGCGTGTCAGCGATGGCCTTCGTGTGGTCTGGTGCGTTTTTCTCGAACACCGCAGCAATGGCCTCTCCTGCTGTAAACTCGATGGCAGCAGATCCAGATGCGGGCGATAAGGTTCAAGAAAAAGCCAGCAAAGATGCTGGACGAGCCAAGAACTTCATCCGAGATACAGAAGAGAAGGTTAAGGAAACTGCCAAGACAAATGCTGCTAAAGTCGATCGAGCATCGGAGGATGGTAGTGTCGTAGAGCGCAAAGCTAAGAAAGATGCGGCCACAATTGAGAAAAGAGCATCGGAAGATTCAGCTCGGACTCAGGAAGCAGTAGATAATACCAAAAATGCTGTAGAGCGCGCTGTTGACAGCATCAAGGATGTTTTTAGCAATTAGAAAATAAATAAGTAGGTAAGTGCAAAGGCCTTGTCTACTTAAGTAAGCGGGCATGAATAAACTGATGTGAGGGGGCGGGTTTTGACCTGCAAGAAGTCGGATAGCAAGAGTTACTTGCACTCACCCGCCCACCATATCTTATGGTTTTGTCGCTCTTGTCTGCTTACTTGAAACAGAAAAATTGATGTAGCTTAAGCAAAATCTCTAGAGGGTTTGTAGAACCGACCCCAAACCATGCTTTAAAATTGCCGCAAAAAGCGCAAGTCGCTAGCATAAACCCGGCGAATGTCGTCGATTTCATAAAGTACCATTGCGAACCGCTCGACCCCAAAACCGGCCGCAAACCCAGTATATTTTTCGGGATCTAAACCGACTGCTTTAAGAACGTTAGGATCGACAGTTCCGCAGCCCAAAACTTCCAGCCATTTGCCGTTCCACTGCAAATCAACTTCGGCAGAAAGCTCTGTAAACGGAAAGTAACTGGTGCGGAAACGAATCGGCAAATCTTGCCCGAACATTTGCCGCAAAAACTCTTTTATTGTGCCTTTCAAGTCAGCAAATGTCAGATATTCATCACATACAGCAGATTCCACGCTTATGAAGTACACCCGCCTATCGTTCGATCCCCGTAGGGAGACGGCGAAAGCCTTTGTCCCTACACTTCATGAACCTGGAATATGCTGTATGTAACTAAAACCATTATTTTAATTGCAGGTCAATATAGCAAAAAAATCGATTTGTATTCCAGAATCAGACTTTAAACAATTTCAAGCCTGCACTTAAGTCAAGTAATTGTTATAAAATTTTATTTTTTGTTACAGTCGCCCATGAACTTGGCAACAAACTGAGAGCCGGGACGATCGTACAATCATCTGGAGTGGCAACTCGATCCAGCCGCCCGCGGTCATTCAGAATTGTATGTATCAACTTAGTAACTATGAGAATCAAGGTCATCAACCCAAATACAAATGTCAGCATGACTGAAAAGATTGGTGCGGCTGCAGTTGCTGTTGCCAGCCCGGGAACAGAAATTGTTGCCTGCAATCCGGTGTCAGGTCCGACTGCGATCGAAGGACACTACGACGAAGCCATGAGTGTAGTAGGGGTTCTAGAAGAAATTTCTAAAGGGGAGGCGGCAGGAATTGATGGGTACGTGATTGCTTGCTTTGGAGACCCGGGGCTACTGGCAGCACGGGAGTTGGCAAAAGGTCCGGTGTTGGGAATTGCGGAGGCGGCTATGCACGCTGCCAGTTTTATCTCCACTGGGTTTTCTATTGTCACCACCTTAGAGAGGACACGGGTGATTGCTCAACATTTGGTGGATAACTATGGAATGACCCGGTTTTGTCATAAGGTGCGGGCGATCGACTTACCCGTATTAAGTTTAGAAACCCCTCACGCAAAAACGGCAATTTTACAAGAGTGCCGCTTGGCACTGGAAGAAGACCATTGTGGGGCGATCGTACTGGGTTGTGGTGGCATGGCTGATTTACCAACTCAGTTAAGTCAGGAATTAGGAATTCCCGTCATTGATGGGGTCAGTGCGGCAGTCAAACTTGTGGAAGCCCTGCTGGGTTTGGGACTGGGAACCAGCAAGGTGGGTGATTTGGCGTATCCAAACTCTAAATCCTAACTTAGGAATACTTCGTTAATTCAGTGATGCAATTCAGATTAATGAAGAAGAATTCAGGAGTTAGAATTCATGCGCTCCCGAATGATATTGTTTCCGCGCTTCATCGGAATCATACATAATTTTTCGAGTTGCAGTGCGAGCGTCCCGCTCGCTATAAGTAGCGTTCGAGCGCGATCCGCTTGCACGCTTATCATTCCGATGCCACCGGATTTGATATGACTCCTGACTCCTGAATTCTTTCTTTTTAAAATTGCCGCAAAAAGCGCAAGTCGCTAGCATAAACCCGGCGAATATCGTCGATTTCATAAAGTACCATTGCGAACCGCTCGACACCAAAACCGGCCGCAAACCCAGTATATTTTTCTGGGTCTAAACCCACTCCTTTAAGAACGTTAGGATCGACCGTTCCACAGCCCAAAACTTCCAGCCATTTGCCGTTCCACTGCAAATCTACTTCGGCAGAAGGTTCCGTAAACGGAAAGTAACTGGTGCGGAAACGAATCGGCAAATCTTGGCCGAACATTTGCCGCAAAAACTCTTTTATTGTGCCTTTCAAGTCAGTAAATGTCAGACCTTCATCAATTGCTAAAAGTTCAATTTGGTGAAAGACTGCCGCGTGAGTAGCATCAACAGTATCGCGGCGGTAAACGCGGCCGGGAGAGACAATCCGAATCGGCGGTTTGTGCTGTTCCATGTAGCGAATTTGCACCGATGATGTCTGAGTCCGCAGCAAGTCGCCTCCTGGCAAGTAAAATGTGTCTTGCATATCCCGCGCTGGGTGGTCCGGCGGGGTGTTGAGGGCCTCGAAGTTATAATAATCTGTTTCCATTTCCGGGCCGTTGGCGACGGTGTATCCGAGGCCGACAAAGATATCGAGAGCGCGGTCTATGACGGCGTTTAAGGGGTGAACGCGGCCTTGGGGGCGAAAAATCCCCGGCATGGTGACATCGATGGTTTCTGAGGCTAATTTGGCTTGGATTTGGGCTGTTTGGAGGGTGGCGCGCTTGTCTTCTAAATTGGCTTGCAGGGCTTCTTTTACAGTATTGGCGATCGCACCTACTTTGGGCCGCTGGTCTGGCGACAGTTTACCCATCATGCCTAAAATTTGAGAGAGTTGGCCTTTTTTGCCGAGATAGCCGACGCGCAACTGTTCGAGTTGTTCGAGGGTATTGGCAGTGGCGATCGCACTTTTGGACTCTTGACCGAGGGTTTCTAGTTGAGTTTCAATGTCGCTTAGCTGGACAGTCATTTTGATTTTAGATTTTAGATTTTAGATTTTAGATTGATGGCAGTTTTGAGCCAAGTTGAGTTTAGCGCAATTTTGGCTCGACAGTCTTGTTGATTTTAGATTTTAGATTTTAGATTTTCGGTATTTACGGATAATTCGTAATAGGTAATTGGATATTAGAGCGATCGCCCTAGTTGAATCTAGTTTAGTATTGTTATAAGGCCTATAAAAATTTCAATGAAACTTTTAATTAGCAACGACGACGGCATCTTTGCACAAGGCATCCGCAGCCTCGCCAACGCTCTCGCCGTCGCCGGTCACGACGTGAGCGTAGTTTGTCCCGACAGAGAGCGATCCGCTACCGGTCACGGCCTCACCCTGCACCAACCCATCCGCGCCGAAATTGTCGAATCTATTTTTGATCCCGCAGTCCAAGCTTGGGCTTGTTCGGGAACTCCCGCCGACTGCGTGAAACTCGCTTTGTGGGCTTTACTTGACAAACCGCCGGATTTTGTCCTTTCCGGTATCAACCACGGGCCCAATTTAGGCACGGACATCATCTGTTCGGGCACGGTTTCGGCAGCAATGGAAGGAATTATGGAAGGCATTCCCAGCATTGCTTTCAGCCTCGCGAGCTATACTTCGCAGGAATTTGGACCGGCGGTGGATTTCGCTGTCACCTTGCTGGCACAGTTGGAAAAACAGCCAATGCCCAAACCGGTGCTGTTGAATGTCAACATACCTGCTGTCACCCAAGCAGAAATTACCGGAGTTGCGATCGCCCGTCAAGGCATTCGCCGCTATTTCGACATATTTCAAAAGCGCACCGATCCGCGCGGCAAAACTTATTATTGGCTAGCTGGGGAATTGTTAGAAGATATAGAAGAAATCCCCGATTCGGCGGTGTTGCATGATATTCCTACGGACGTACAAGCTATTCGCGACAACAGAATAACGGTTACTCCGTTGCAATACAATCTCACCTGTACTCCCGACTTGCACTCGTTGCGGGATTGGCAATTTGAAGGTTTTCCAAAGCAATGAGCTGCGATCGACCCGATCCGAGCGGTAAACTAGGAATTAAGGAAAAGTGCCTCTTCAGGTCTATACCTTAGGCGTTAACACAGGCTCCCAATTAGTTGTTGGTTTTTTTTTACTCAAGAAAAACAGTTATGAACGCTCCCACCTATAACACTCATTCTGTCACTTGCCCGATATGCAACCGTTCCAGCGTCGTAGGCCCAGTCGGGATGGTTAGCGGACTATTCACTTGTCCTCACTGCCATTCTCATTTAGTAATTAGCTGGAGCGGTCATTTTGTGCGCGATCCTTTTTGTCTCAAACAACTGACGGTGGGAAAGATGCTCAGGCGCGAGAGCAGGCCGCTAGCTCGCATTCAGCGCGACTTTGGGCTGGGCAAGCATTTTCCGCTGATTGCAATTTTGGGGAGTATGGTATTTTTGGGATGTGCGATCGCCGCTACGGAACAATCGCTGCCCCGACAGAATTCATTTCAAGGATTTTTAGAGTGGGTGAGCGGAACTGACAATTCTCAAGATGCCTCGCGTTAACATTTCTTAACTGAAATTTTGACAGATACTCCGTGCAAATATCTATTCCTTTAGGTATAAATCACAATATTTTAGCAATTGCACCAACCAATCTTGAGCTGCGGGTAAGGACTTAGGCGCCATGCCCAAAGTGTGTCGCCAAAAACGCCCAAACCCCAGTAAGGCAGGGGGTTTAACCCCTGCCTCAAAGCTCAAGTCCGGTGTACCTAAGTATTAGAACGGTGTTTCGGCTTAAGTTGACACAGATTACATCGCTCAATTTTAAAACTCAGCAATTTTTCTAACTGCTGCTTCCAAAATTGCTGGCGACTCGACTAAGGCAAATCGCACGTAGCCTTCTCCTGATTTCCCGAAACCGGCACCGGGGGAAGCTGCGACTCCTGTACTCTGTACTAGCTGAGTGCAAAATTTCACGGAATCTTGGGCCCAAGGTTCCGGCAGTTTCGCCCAGACGTACATGGTGGCAGGGGGTACGGGGACTTGCCAGCCGATGCCCAGCAGCGCGTTTACAAAGGCATCCCGCCGTTTTCTGAAGGTTTCTACGCTTGTTCTGACGGTATCTTGAGGGCCGGTTAAAGCTGCGATCGCTCCGTTCAAAATCCCTCGGTATTGGTTGAAGTCCACTGCGGCTTTTACCTGTCGCAGCGCTGCAATTAGTTCGGAATTGCCGATCGCGTATCCGACTCGAAAACCTCCCATACTGTACGATTTGGATAGTGTAAAAAACTCGATCGCCACACTCTTATCTCGATCGGCCTGAAAAATTGACGGTGCCATCAATTTGCGATTTTCCTCGATCCCAGTCGCCTCAAGTCCAAAATTGCGATCGTCAAACACCAAATCCACATAAGGGAAATCGTGAACTAAAACCAGCCGGTGTTCGCGACAAAAAGCCACAGCTTTCTCAAAAAAAGCAACAGGTGCGATCGCAGTTGTAGGATTGTGAGGATAGCTCAAAACCATCATCTTCGACTGAGCCAACACTGCTGTCGGAATATCTTCAAATATCGGCAAAAACGCATTTTCTGCTAATATCGGCATCGGATAAATTTGACCGCCGGCCAAATGCACGCCGCCCGCGTGGGAAGGATAGCCCGGATCGAGCAGCAAAGCAAAATCTCCCGGATTGAGTACAGCCAAAGGCAGGTGCGCCGTGCCTTCTTGGGAACCAATTAACGGCAGCACTTCGGTTTCGGGATTTACTGAAATCCCAAATTTTTTCTCGTACCAAATAGCTGCGGCTTCCCGGAAAGATTTCGTCCCGTTAAACAGCAAATAGCCGTGGGTGCTGGAGTCCGACAAAGAATGTGCGATCGCATCTGTAATGTGAGCAGCCGTCGGCAAATCCGAAGAACCCAGAGACAAGTCAATCACATTCTGCCCCGCTGCTCTAGCTTGAGCTTTTGCCCGATCCATATCGGCAAATACATTAAATTGCAGTGGCTCTAAACGTTTGGCAAATTGCATATTTTTTGTAACTTTTTGGGATTTTAAGGAATCTTTTTATATTGATTCAATATTATTTTTTTACTGTGGTATTTTTATTTACTTTGTGAATGTTTTTTTAATAACCACAGAGAGGAACATCGAGGAAAAAAGAGAGATGTAAAAAAAATTGCGATTGCTATAATTGTGAGTTGGGAGTTGGAAACTCCCCAATCATTTCCAAACTTTATAAGTTAGCGTCGAGCAAACCGATCAAAGTTTGTTTAGTAATAGCTCCCTCGTGAGAAAGCACTACTTCGGCATTTTTAAACAGCCTGAGAGCTGGGACTCCTTCTACTTTATACTGCTTGACAGTATTAGGATTGGGGTCAATTTCCATTTTAACCACTTTCAGCCGATCGCTGTAGTTAGCCGCTACCCAGTCTACCGAAGGCGCGGTCAGTCTGCAAGGCCCGCACCAAGTAGCCCAAAAATAGGCAAGCACTGGTTGCTCTGCTTCCAGGACTTGTGTTTCAAAGTTTTCGTCGTTAATGACAATTACACTGTTGCTCATGGTTCTGCGATTATTTTTTCTATTTATTTCTAAAGCACCGGCTCGGTAAAACTTGTACCAACTGACAAGACAGGCCCAAAAAACTGTTACTAATTTTAAAACATTCTGCGAATTATTGAGTGCGAACTCAGGAGTGGGAACTGATGGCTAATTCTTTATGGCGTTTAATTCCACTGTTGTCGGCGTCTGGTAGCGTGCAGATGGCGATCGACCAATGGCTACTGGAACAGCATCTAGCGGGCAAAAATCCCCCAACTCTGCGATTTTACACTTGGCAACCGGCGGCGATATCCTTGGGCTACCACCAGCGCAGGTGGCCGGAGTTTTGGCAGGAGTTGTTTTGGCAGGGAATGCCTGTGGAGTTGGTGAGGAGACCCAGCGGCGGGCGCGCCGTGTTGCACCAAGGCGATTTAACTTATGCAGTTGTGGCGTCGGGATTTGGAAGCAGCCGTATGAAAGCTTATCAGACTATTTGCGAGTTTTTGATTGAGGGTTGGAGGGCGATGGGTTTGGATTTGCACTACGGGGAAGCTGGAAGGGGTTATATTCACAATCCGAATTGTTTTGGTACTGCGACGGGTGCGGATTTAGTTACACTTGATGGCCACAAATTAATTGGTAGCGCGCAATTGCGACGGGGTGATGCTATTTTGCAGCACGGTTCGATGCGTTTGCAGCTAGATGTTAAATTGTTTTATCAAGTGTTTGGGGAGGAATTAATTCCTGTGAAATTACCTCTATCTTCAAATGGGAATGATTTGATTGCAACTGTAATTGATGTTTTGAGTGCGGCCGCTTGTCGCTGTTTTGAAATTGATTTGGAAGTGCAGCCGCTTTCGGATCGGGAATGGCAGGATATAGCAGATTTTGAAGGAAGAAGGAAGAAGGAAAATATATTAGATACTAGATACCTAACTTCTTGAAAAAGTCGGGTATCTCGCTAAAATCGCCAATCTAAAATCGGAAAACTCATCTATGGCTGCTGCTCAATTTCAACGATCGGCTCTTTGGCAATCTCGCCCCATGTCACTGAATCCAGCAAGCTTTTCCAATCAGCAGCTAATTCTGCATCGTTAGGATTAGCGCGACGAGCGGCAGCTAGGGTGCTGAGGGCATCTTGCCAAATCCCATTTTCAGCATAAATAACCGTTTTCTGGCGCGGATCTGCCTTCTCTAATTGACTGCGGATATCTGCACTCAGTTCAACTCGACGCACAATACCGCTTTCGATCTGATCGCTCGATCGGTCTTGAGCGTCGCAAATCACTGTAAAATTCCAACGGTAACTTTTGCCTGCTTCCAAGGGCGGCACATTTTTGTCAGCAGGGATACTAACGCCGATCACCCCTGATAAAGTGCTAATTCTGACATCCTGTTTATAAATCTGGTTGCCGCTTTGATCTTTTAGGATAAACTCGGCTACTTCTGCCTCTGTTGGAGGCAAGTAGAACAAGAATGTTGGATAGTCGGAAACAGTTCGTCCGATCTTATTTTTAGGCACTAAGGCTGTGAGACGTAGCTGACTAATGCTCCCGCAGCCACCGCGCACAGGGGGGATCGGTTGAGTGGGGGGCCCGTCTATATCTTCACGGGGCGGAATGAAGCGCGGCCCTCCCGATTCAGTGTCTGGCTTGCCCCCGTTGTTGGGAATCGGCAGTCCCACAACTGCTAATTGGGAAGCATCAAGTGTTGCTATCAATACTATTGAGCCAACTGATATCAGATTGATGAGAAACTTAGTAATTTTTTTCATATTAACTCCATGAATTTTTAGGGAGAAATTGTGTCTTTTTATTTCTGTTTTATTCCCAAAATCCGGTAGACATTAACTTTTTCTTCCCTCCCTTTTAACGGTAAAGCTCCCCAAGATTCTACTTCAAATTTACCTTCCAGATGGAGTAATGTTTCTTGTGCAATCAAGATCCGGCAAGTGTCCTCTTGCCGATCCTTTTCGCAGCTTTCGAGCCGAGAGGCAATATTTACGCTGTCGCCGATCACTCCATATTCTAAACGGGTTGAGCCTCCCAGACTACCCACCATAACAGGCCCTGTAAAGATGCCTACTCGCATTTTTGCGGCCGGTAAACCGCGAGCGAGCCAATTTTGATTCATTTGTGGCAAGCGCGAACTTATAGCTAGAGCGCAAGATACGGCGAGGCGAGCATCTCCTGCAATTTCTTCTGGAGTGGTGCGGGGAATGGGTACGCCAAATACTGCCAGCATTCCATCTCCGGTAAATTTATTAATCACGCCTTGATGTGCTTGGACTTCTTGGGCCATTGCTGATAAATACTCATTTAACCAACTCATTACTACTTCGGGCGGTAGTTTTTCGGAGATTGTACTAAAACCCTGCAAGTCGGTGAGTACGATCGTAGCAGTAACTTTTTGGCCCGGCAATAACCCTGATTCGAGCAGATGGACCCGTTCTTTCCACAGGGCATTTGCGATCGCCGGTGAAGTTTGTTGTCCTAATAATTTCATCACAATCCCTTGCTGTTGCCTCGACTGCTCGTATTTATACGTGATTGTGACTCCTGCGGTGATTAAAAGTGCCTGGGCTGGAGCGATTAGAGGTATCCACCCCTGTTGCATGAAGAGGAAAAAGGTGAATCCGAATAATGAGCCGCAAGCTGCGATCGCACTTCCCATCAAATTCAGCGATTTTTCTAACCGCCAAGCTAAACAGCCGCCCACTGCACTCCAAACAGCGATCCAGAGAATTTCTTGCCATTCGTCCCAATACCAAAATAGCCCTTTGCCGTCTAAAACTGCACTGAGAATTTGGCTGGTGGCCGTGGCGTGAATTAATACCCCAGGAATCAGGCGGTTTCCGCTTGCAGTAGCACTGTAAGGGCTGGAGAATAAATCTCTGACAGTTCGGGCTGTAACGCCTATTAACACTATTTTACCCTTCACCAATTTAGGATCAACTTTTCGATCCAAAACTTGAGTTAGTGTCACGCTCTTTGCTATATTTTCAGCAGAGCGGTAATTGAGTAAGACTTGATAGCCTTGGGCATTAATTTTTTGATAACCTCCTGAGTCCGATCGCAATTTTGAAAATACTGTTTTATTAGCCTGAATTTCTTGTTTTTTTGTCAATTGAGAATCTATTTTTTTGCTATCCAAATAGGCAAAAGCTAGCCGCATTGAAAATGAAGCCAGTGTCGTTTTACCATCGCCAGCAAACATCAAATTACGACGCACTCTACCATCGGAATCGAGGACTAAATCGTTAAACCCTATCCGATTTTTTGGTATATGGGGAGGTGGCGGAGCTCGATCGTACTCTGAGTTGCCGATGAAGGTAATGGGGATTACTTTGGGATTTTTTAACTGAGTTACTAATTCTGGATTCCCCGGTTCGTAGGGGATATCGCGAATTATATCGATGCCAATAGCTGTGGGTTCTAGACGCGCTATTTCGGCGATCGCTTTTGCTAAAACGCGATCGGAAATTGGCCATTTCTTAAAAGCATGAATGTCCTGTTCTGTGATTGTCACTACCAGCAACCTAGGGTCAGGACCCGCATCGGGCCGCAACTGCACCATGAGGTCGTAAGCCTTTAATTCTAGTGGCTGCAACCAGCCTAAATGTCGCACTCCCAATAGAGTTCCCGTCACGGCAATGCAGGTAATAATCAGAGGTTGCAAGTCAGCGAAGGGGAAGGAATGAGTTAAGTTTTTCCAACTCCAGCCTCTATCCTTCACATGATGATGAAATTGATGCAAAAATTTGGGCATATTGATAATTATTTTTTCAACTTTCCTTGAAAAAATGCACCCCTCTTAACTTATCAAATCAAACAATTTGGGATTTTTGATTTGAGATCGTGGAATTGGATTTTACATGGTCTGCACAGATGAATCCGGGGGTTCTTCTTGTTTTAATTCCAAATCCCAAATCTCAAATCCCAAATTGTTTGACTAATGCCAAATTTTTAGTTTTCTTGTGCGGTTTTGGCGATCGCACTTAACTGCAATCCCTGCGGATAACTGTTTTCTTCTTTGCTGCGCTTGATGTCGGCGATTGAAATCTGCGGTTTGAGGTATTTTGCCAAAACTTTAACCACGTCGCCCCGATCGATCGTCCCTGCTACTGAACCAATCGGCGAGAGGACGATGATTCGGGAAAGTTGACGGGCTTCCATGTTGTTTATTACTTCTGCGATGGATGCTTTTTCGGAAACTGTGGGGGTTTTTTGGAGGGGTTTCAAAATGTTGTGCAAAGTCTGAAGTTGCCACTGACTGCGTTCTGTGAAGCGGATATCGTCGATCGACACTAAGCCCAAATCCCGGCCGTTGGTCGCAGCTATGTAAAATGGAGACGGATTGACTTCTAACAAATATCGATCGGCAAATTCTCGCAGAGTCAAATCTGCATCTACAACTCGAAACTCGCGACTCATCGCATCGCTGGCTTTAATTTTGAGCAGGGCTTCTTGCAGTGAAGTAAATCGGCTATAAGCAGTGGCATTGCGAATGCCAAACCAGCCGATCAGCGCAATCCACAAACCGTCGTAATCGTGCGCTAACAAGCATAAACTCAGACCCAAGGCAACGGCCAGCCAACCTAAAACTTGTCCTGTTTTTGCCGCCCAGCGAACGCCGACAAATCGAGAGCCGGTGATTTTCCAAATAGCTGCTTTTAAAACTTGTCCTCCATCCAAAGGCAGACCGGGAATTAAGTTAAATAATCCCAAAACGAGATTGATTAGTGCTACCCTTTCGGTGACAATTGCTAGCAAACTTTTCGGGGGAAGAACTTGAGAACCCAAACCGAGGATTAAAAACAGCGCAAAGCTGACGAAAGGACCTGCCATGGCTACTTGAAAAGCTTGACCGGGAGTTTTTGATTCTGAGTCGATCGAAGCTACTCCGCCAAATAAAAATAGGGTAATAGAATTAACTTTAATGCCTTGTGATATGGCAGCCAAACTGTGTCCTAGTTCGTGCAAGAGTACGGAAGCAAACAGCAGCAGAGCTATTGCCAACCCCGCACTCCAGGAGAGCGCAGGCCCCCACAGGCGGTAACTACTGGCGTATTCGCGGGTTGCTAAGGCTAAAATTATAAACCACGAGTAATCTATAACTAGGGGGATGCCAAATAAAGAGCCGATTCGCCAACCTGTCTGCATGAAGTTTCCTGGGAAAGGAGAGCAAGAAAGAGTTTCTATTATATCTTTTCTTCCCCTTGCCTTTGCCTTTCCCCTGATTTTTACAGAACTCCGGCGTTACCCAAGCCCAAGATTACTCCAGCTCCGAGCAAGTGGCCGAAGCTGGTTGTTGCTAGCAATTCTGGTATGCCGAAGCCTTTGAACATTCCAGGCACTTGAACGGGTAAAGCTGGGCCCTTGCCTCGGTGTTGCTTGGAGATGCCGTAGTAGCCGATCGCGATCGCCAGCAAATTGCATAAAATCATTGTCAGTCCTACCAGTGGCGACCACTCCGGCGTTGAGGGAACGGTAGATTGTACGGCTAACAGCAAAGATGAGTTCATCATGTTTTTATCTCCTGATTTCACAGATAAATTGATTTCCAAGATTATAAAAAGCGGTTTGCATTAAACTAAGATTTGTTTTAATAGTTAACAATTCGTTGATATTTTGATACAAATTCGGAACCGAGGAGGAAGAGTGCGGGTTAAAATTTGCGGAATCACTAAATTAGACCAAGGAATTGCGATCGCCCGCTTGGGAGCCCAGGCTTTGGGGTTTATCTGCGTGCCGGCTTCCCCCCGCTATGTCAGCCCAGAAACTATTCGCGTCATTGTCGAGCAATTGCCGGAAAATGTCGATCGCATCGGCGTTTTTGCGAACACCACAATAAAAAACATCTGTCAAGTAGCGGCAGAGTCAAATTTAAGCGGGGTGCAGTTGCATGGAGATGAAACAGCGGAATATTGCGCTCGGCTGCGGGAGTTTTTGCCGGGAATTGAAATTATCAAAGCTTTGAGAGTTAAGACTCCTGAAACTCTAAAGACTGCGGCTGTTTACGCTGTTCGTGTCGATACTTTACTGCTAGATGCTTACCATCCAGAGCAATTGGGCGGTACTGGAAAAACGATCGACTGGATGATGTTATCAGAGTTTAGACCGCAGTGTCCTTGGCTGCTGGCGGGCGGTTTAACACCCGATAATATTTTAAATGCAATTGATAGCGCGATCGGCAATAACTTCAGCGGTGTTGACCTTTCTAGCGGCGTAGAAATAGCGCCAGGAGATAAAGATTTGACCAAAGTTGCTCAGTTGTTCGCTCTCATTAAGTCAACTTGCTAATCATTGATAAGTGGCAATACAAAATTCGCGATTTTTATGCGATTCATTGTTTAGTCTGCCTGAGCGAAGCCTGCCCTAGACTAAGCAGACTTCGTTTGTATAGTAGCGGTTTCAACCGCAGTTTATGCCGTTTATTCTTTTATCGGCGGATCTCAAAAGTGCGATCGCCCTCCGGGTCTTCGTATTCCAAAACCAACGTACTAACCGTAGCACCGGTGGGGCCGCGGCGGCACCAACTAATCATTCCTTCAACAGCTTTTTTATCGCCTTCAAAGACAGCCTCGACGCGGCCGTCTGGGAGATTTCTCACCCAGCCGCTGAGGCCGAAATACTTTGCTTGATTCATCGTTGAATATCGGTATCCTACTCCTTGAACTAATCCCGAAACAAAAACACGGACTCTGACAGGCTGCGATGATTGGTTTTGCATAAACGGGTCAACTTACTGCTAACATCTCTTGGAAAATTTTAAGGATCAGTTTGATTATGTTAAATTTTAGTGCGATTCCCTTCGGGATAGCTGCGCTTCACGCCCTGCCGGGATTCCTGATACGCCGCCTCACCCTGGCTTTTTCAACTATTCCCGATTTCACTGATTGGCTGGTTGCAGCTATGCTCGCGCTGGTTTACACTTCGATCGCTCTTTCCGTGGGTTTTTGGTCGGGATTTCTGAAAGTAGACGTGCAAACCTCTCGGCGTACAATTGTGGGAGTGCTTCTTGGCTGTTTGTTAAGTCCGGGCATCACCGAGGAATTATTGTTCCGCGTGTTAATGCTGCCACACCCGTTCGAGAATGCTTCTGGGTTAATCCTGTGGTTTTGGGGATGCACGAGTTTGGCGGTTTTTGTAGTTTACCACCCGCTCAACGCGCTGACTTTTTACCCGGTTGGTCGATCGACCTTTATGAATCCAGTGTTTTTGCTGCTGGCGGCAATCTTGGGAGTTGCGTGCTCCATCGCATACCTGCAAAGCGGTTCTATCTGGCCTGCGGTGGCCGTTCACTGGCTGGCAGTGACAGCCTGGCTGCTGCTACTGGGCGGTTACAGGAGGCTGTATGGTTAAATGTAAAAAGTTCAGTATAACTATTTTGTTGGGAGGATCTCAGTTGTGGCTATCATAGGAGCGATCGTAGGTTTTTTGGCAGGCATAGCAGTTGCTTACTGGTTGGTAGAAAAGCGGTTAAACAAGCAAAAGCAAGAATACTTGCAGCAAACTCGCAGAATTACTGAGGAAATAGAATTAGCTCAGATGTCTCGCGTGCAACAAGCTGTCGAAACTCAGCAAGGAGAACGGGAAAATCAGCTTAGAAAAGCTACTATCGAACACGAAAATTTACTCAGACAAGTTACTACCCAATACGAAAATCAGCTCAAACAAGTTGCGAATCAATACGAAATCAGGCTCAAACAATTTCAGGCAGAACGCGACAGTCAGCTTCAACAAGTTGCTGGCGCAGACGAGCATGAGCTGCGGCGACAAATCAGCGAGGAATTAGAAGCTGCTAACAATGCTAGGATGCAGCAAAATATACAATCTCTGCAAGCAGAACACGAACATCATTTACTTAGAGTTGCTGACGAATTGCATCTAAATTATCAAGCTCAGATGGAGCAACATTTGCAAAACCTGCAAAATGAACACGAAATTCGTTTGAGGCAAACTGCTGAGGAATATGAGAACCGCGAGGTTGAGATGCAGTTAAATATGCAGGCTTTGCAAGAGCAATACGAGAGTCAGTTGCAAGCCGCTAACGAGCAGTTGAAAGCTCACGAAGCTCAGATGCAAGCTACTATCAGGTCTTTGCAAGAGCAGTACGAGAGTAATGTACAACCACCAGAAGTCCCGGAGGAGCAGTTCAGTCAGTTAAATCCCACAGAATTTGGAGAATATTTACCACAACAAGAAGTTTGGCAGGAACAGCCAAGTGAGTTAAATCAAACAGAATTTGAAGAAGAGTTAAATTACACAGATTTTTCCGAACCACAATCAATTGATTTACCTCAACCAGTAGCCGAACAACAGCTTCCAATTGCCAGACAAGCACCAAGCTATTCCCTACCGCAGTTGATGGGATGTGTTCAAAGTCAGGACAAAGAAACTCGCAAGTTTGCAGCGTCTGCTTTAGGTAAAATGGCTGCTGCTAATGCTCTGAGAGCAGAAGGTCAGCGATCAATAGAAACCTTGGGAAAATTAGCTCAAGATATTCACCCGGAGGTGCGCGGAGCCGCTGTGGAAGCACTAGCAATGATTAAGTCGGAAAAAGTGATTCCGCTGCTACAAAAAGCTTTGCGAGATATAGATAGCGGTGTGGCTAAATCGGCAAGTGCTGCGCTCAATAAGTTTAAGTTTTATCCGCGCACTCCGGCCGCTAAGCCCAAAACTGTCGATTTGAAGAAACCAAAGCGTTAAGTAGTTACTAGGATAAATATAGCAATTCTCAATTACCTACAACGCAGGATACAACAACGTTGTCTCCGGAGCATCTCAGCAGAGTAAAAAGCGTTTTTTTGGAGTGCGATCGTCCCGCCCAGCACAGTATATACATATAGCGAGCGTCCGGCTCGCACGCATTTAAAAGCAAAACTGAGATGCTCTCGTTGTGTCCTTACCGAGGTGCTGTATGGCAATTAATTTCAATTACTACCACAAACATATAGTGAACACTTTGTAGCTTGGGTTGGGGAACGAAATCAAACTCAATTATACGATCGACAACTCGCCCAATCAGACGCAGCAATCACCGACACGGCGCTGTTTAAAACCGTAGGCTGAAACCTTTTTTAGCAACTGGCAATTAAAATCGCTTCTTGTATCTACACTTAACTCGTGACTAATGACTACTGACTGATGACTAATTTAAAATCGTTGCTTTGTACCGAGTATAAATTTGAGATCGCCGGAGTCGCTAACCCCCATATCTAAGCGAATTAATCCAAAGCGCGATCGCACCCTCACACCCACCCCAACACCCGCCCCAGTCCCCGGTTTGTCCCTGACTACCGCCGGTTTTCCCAGTACGCTATCTCCCGTTCCCAAATCCGACGCAAAATCAACAAATATCACGCCGCCGACATCCCTGCTAACAGGAAACCGATATTCGCCGGAAGCTAAAAAATAGCTCCGGCCGCTGCCAATATCCCCGCTATCGTAACCCCGCACGGAATTGCGACCGCCGAGGCGAAAAGCTTCTGTTGGCGGCAAATCCCCAATTACAGTGCCCGCTTGCAAGTTAAAAGCCAACATTTCTGGCAAGGCCTCGGAGTCGCCGCGGCCGAGCCAAGTAATTGGTACATACTGTATGTAATTCGCCAACAGGCGGTTACTCACAATGTTACCTCGCCCCAGAGGTATCGACTGCTCGGTGCTGAGGCTGAGAATCGAGCCTCTGGTTGGGTCGAAGGGATTGTCGCGCCGATCGAGCATCGCACCAAAAGAAACTGTGTATAACTCGTCAACGCCGCTGCCGCTGAATGTGAGAGGATTGCCGAGTTCGTCGCGGCGGGCGATATCTAAGTTGCGATCGCGCGTGCTGATATTTGTATAATTTAATCCCAAAGTCGATTGCCACTCGCCCAAAGGTCTGGTAAACCTGAGATTTCCCCCCACCCGAATTTCCCGTACCCGGTCCCCGTTGGGCAAATCAATATCTTTGTTGAAAATTTCCGATATTCTGCGATCGCCAAAAGCTCTCACACTGTATCCCAAACGGTCTTCGGCGGCAACGTAAGGGCTGACAAACTGGACATCGTACTCGATACCTCGGAGGCTGGGCTGAAGTTCCACCGCCAGCCGCTGCGGGACCCGGCCGAAAGTTCGATCGGTATAGGAAAGAGGAACAGCAACGCCAACATCATCACTAAGACTGGCACTCACGCTAAAAGAGCGAGCCGATCGCTCTTGAACGTTGTAGATTACATTAATATCCGTGCCAACTTCTTCGATCGAAACCGTAACCTTGTCAAACAATCCCAATTGCTGCAACTGCTGCAAATCCGATCGTACAACGGACGGGCTGTAGTTATCCCCCGCCTTGAGTTTGAGCTCGCCTCGGATAAAATCTTCCGAAATTCTGCCCTCAACCGGATTCCCTTGTTTATCAACAGCTTCGCCTCGGGAATTGACAAAGCGAATTTTCACCTCAGCAACGTAAACGCCCTCAGCATTGCTCGCTTGACTGATTTGTAGAGTACCGCCTAGCTGTTGGGCGTTGCTGTTTACTGCTTCGGGGATTTCGGCGTTGGCCGCGATCGTCGGAGTTTTTAACAGAGATGTAAAATCTTTATGGTGGCTGGACTTGAGTGATATCAATTCCGGTTGCAGCGTCAGGTGATTGTTGACTGTTGACTGTTGACTGTTGACTGTTGAAGTCGGGGTGGAAAAACTCAATGGTTGAGTGTTAACTGTTGACTCGATTTTATTATTTTGATGCAACCGGAAACGATATGAGGGAGATTCCCTAGGGGATAGCTGCCCCGCGGGTACTTCGACCGCAACTGCGAGCTCGTCGGATGCCGGCAAATCCCGCACAGTTGGGTTCACCTGAGAGGTTGCACCATTCTCAATCAGCTTTTTATGAACAGGCAAGATGCCTGTTCCACAAAACAATTCATCTGTAGTGGAACGGGCATCTTGCCCGTTCTTGAGAATGGTACCAGATGTGAGACTCACCTCATCCTCCGTCTGTGCCCTTGTGGGACAGGCGTCTCGCCTGTCAATTTCTGCGGTTCCCTCTCTAAACTCCGCCTCAGTGAGTGCGGCACTCGGATCGATCGCCCGCGCCCCCAATTCGCCACCAGCCACCGACGCCAAAGTCAAAAATGCAATAATCGGAATTCGCATAAACATAAAATTAAAGAACCCAACGCATATTACCCAAAACCTGGCCCCCTGCCTAATTAGCCGAAAAGAAACCCGGTATTTTTGGGGATACCGGGTTTCTACGATGCTGGAATTTGGGAAAATTCGATCGACCGCGGGCGATCGTAAAATTTGTTTAAATAGCTTGTCGAGAAACTCGTTTCTCAAAATGAGCCTGAGTTTGCTGCAACAGTAGTTCGCGACTATCCTTAGCGGTGGTAATGGTAGGGAGCAAGTTGCGAGCTTGTAAAGTCATGTGAAGCTGTAGGTGTGCTACGTACTCACTGACATCTTCGCGAAGAGAGCAAGCCGGGTACTGTTTTAAAGTAGAGTTCAAAGTGTTCTCCTGCTTTGAGTTGGCAGTATTTTCAAATAATAATAGAGAATATCACGGTCTATTTCTAATTGCGTACTCCGTAATGAAGTTTAACCTTTGGACTGCCGTTTTGTTACAATTGTTTACAAAAATTTCTTACCTATCAGGAATCGCTCGCCCATGCAGTCTCAAGCACTTGTAGGACAGAAGCACACATTAACTACCTTTGTCAATAGCAGCAGCCAAACAGCCGCCTACCTCGACATCGGGTGCGGCCGACCCTTATTGATGCTGCACGGTTTCTTCGGAGAAAAGACTTGCTGGCTGCCATTAATTGAGTTATTGCAATCTCAGTTTCGGTGCATCAGTTTAGATATGTTGGGTTTTGGAGAATCCAGCAAACCAGAAATCCGCTACGATGTAGCTGTAGAAGTTGCTTTTGTGCGGCAAGTTGTAGAACAACTAAATATCGAACCATGCTGCATCATCGGACATTCTTTTGGCGGTTGGGTCGCATCTGCATATTCCTTAAAATATCCTAATTCAGTCAGCAGTTTAGTATTAGCAGCACCTGCGGGAATTCGGGACGATAGTTTTTGCGGTCAATACGATGCTTTGCGGCCGCTGCTGTGGGAAACAACCGCCGTTGATTGGGCCTTGCAGTTAGCCAAACCTTTTGCTAGTTTAGCGGGAAAAAGTGATAAATTGCAGCAAATTTCCGGGTGGCGACGGGAGTTAATGTCTCAACCAGTAGCAAGGTCATTTTTAATGAGCCGGATGCGGCCGGAAGATGCAGTTGATACCGTAGAAAAAGAAATTCACCAATTGCAAATTCCTACCTTAGTAATCGCCGCAGATAGCGACGAAACAATTCCTCTATGGCACTGTCAAACCTATGCCAACGAGATACCGGGGGCTGAGTTAGCAATTATTCCCAATGCCGCTCACGGCTTGCCGCAAACTCAAGCTCAAATCATGGCCAAGTTGATTAGTAAATTTTTGAATAATTAAGAAAAACTATGCAACAAGCCGAATTATGAAAATTGTGATAAGTCAAAAAATGAAAATAATTGTGTTTTAGTATACTACTTTATTACGAACTACACAATATATTAGTTAGTGTATTGTACAAAAAAAATTTATGGCTCTTAAATCTTGTGTCAGCAGGAGCTACAGACATTTAGTTGAGTCGGGGGCATTATCAATGGCGACACTGAATAACTACTTTAATCTGGAAGAAATTACGACAGCCAGAAAAATTAGTGCTGCGGTAATTAATATCAGCGGCCGCCAGCGAATGCTTTCCCAACGAACGGCTTTTTTTTGCATGAGGTTAGCTTGCTCTGAGAATGCTGCAGAAAGAGCAAAACTGCGCGGGGATTTGTTAGAGGCGATCGAGCTTATGGAAAAATCGCACCGCGACTTAATTAATATTGGCAGCAGCATCAACTTAGGCAGTCCCCCTTCAGCCACCCTCAAGGCAATGTATTTTGAGCCGCCACTGTATTTAGACAAACAAGTCCGCGAATATATCGCTCGAATAAAAGCATTGGTGCAAGTTCCTGATGCCGAAATCAGGCTGGAAAATCCCGATATGCTGTACATTGTCGAAGCTGCGGGCGGCGACTTGCTAGAAGCTTTCGATGCGGTGGTGAGTCAATACCAGCAAGAAAGCGAAATCGAACAATTTGAAATCGACCTCAAACAGGTTGAACTTTATCAACAAAGTTGCGCTGCTACCACGAAAGCGGAAGCTCAAGCGGCCCAGCTCGATCGCGCACTTTGCGAACTCAAACAAACTCAAGCTCAACTCCTCCACAGCGAAAAAATGTCTTCGCTGGGGGCGCTAATGGCTAGTATCGTCCACGAAATTAATAACCCAGTTAGTTTTATTTACGGCAACTTGAGCCATGCCGCAATTTATACTCAAGATTTGCTGAACCTGCTGTGTCTGTATCAAGAATACTGTCCCAATCCCTGTTCCGAAATTAAAACTTTAATCGAAGAGATAGATCTTGATTTTCTAGTTGAAGACTTGCCTAAAGTTATCTCTTCTATGCAAATGGGTTCCAATCGCATTCGCGAAATTGTCAAATCTATGGGCAATTTTTCGCGAACCGATAACAGTCACATGACCCTGTGCGATTTGCACGACAGCATTGACAGCACCGTGTTAATTTTGCGAAACCGTCTCAATTCTCAAATAGACCGTCGCGACATTCAAGTAGTTAAAAATTATGGAAAATTGCCTGCTGTAGAGTGTTATGGCGGACAGCTCAATCAAGTATTTATGAATCTAATTACCAACGCGATTGATGCTTTGGACGAGGCATCACAAAATGAGCCCCATGCTGCGCTCAAAATTTCTATCAGCACAGAATTAGCTGGGCCCGATCGCGTGAGAGTACGGATTGCTGACACGGGAACGGGAATGACAGCAGAGATAAAACAACGAATGTTCGAGCAGTTTTTTACCACAAAGAAAATCGGTAAAGGTACCGGTTTAGGATTGTCTATTGTCTACAAAATATTAGTAGAAAATCACGGAGGATCGCTCAGGTGCGAGTCTGAACCGTCCAAAGGAACCGAGTTTATCATTGAACTGCCGGTACAGCAAATTTAAGCAATTTACAAATCTCCAAATTTATCTGTGTTAATTGTGGCACGGGCAGCACGCCTGTGTTAATTGTGTGTGGAATGGGGTCCCGCCTATGTTAACTCTAGTTGAAATTTACACATATCCTACTCTAATTCTAGCTTCAAAGTTGGCAACAGCTTTTCTAAATTTTTGAGAGATTTCTGTTGCCAAGGAACATCATTTGAACCCAATACCAAAAGTTTAATCGTTTTCTTTTTCCGGACGCTAATGACAAACTTAGACAGCATACTGATACCAGAACTGTTAACAAATTCCAATTTTTTTAGGTTCAAGGTAATAGTAGGCGGTTCGGGATTGGCGACCTCATCTAACAATTCGGCTATTGGTGCATACTCTGCTGGCCCGCCCAGGCTGAGTTCGCCTTGGAAAATGATTGTGGCTGATTCTCCATCGTACTGAATGTTGTAATCTTCACCTTTAATTTCTTGAATGCTCATTGTTCTTTGGTTTCCTGAGTAAAATACTGCGATCGCACAAGAGAGTAAATATTGAAATGGTTGAAACTAGACCGTAATTTGAACCACAGTCGTCACAGCGATCGTATCACTGTCTGGCCTTGGGTCGAATTTCCAACCTATTTTAGCTGAATAGTCATTAATCATAGTCAGCAATCCCAATCCCGAGGTGTCGCTTTCAGATTCAGCATTCTTTTCAATCTGCTGCAAATAAAGTTCATTCGGATCGGAAGCCAGAATTTCTTTAATAAACTCCTTCAACTTATTCGCGCCTTCTGGATTGACAGTATTACTGGCAAAAATTACGGCAGTAACCTCTGTTTCACCAATAAAATGTATGCCAAATTTGACTTTGTAATTGGTATCATCCTTATTAAATTTTATCGCATTTTCTAACAGTTCGTTAGCGACGTAGCTCACAGCTCCCTTGCTTTGTTTAACCCGTTTCTCGCTGCTAGCATCCTCTGCATCCACTGGTAGAAAGCTGGACAAATAATCGGCTACAAAATGAGCCGAAAGCCTGTTGTTGCGCCAGCGCTGCTTGATGGGGCGAGAGCTAGGCGTAAAAGTAAGTTCTAGGGAGTCGTGTTCAGGCGGAAATTGGTCAATGAATTCTCCACAGATTTCTGTCACAGATTGTAAGCTTCCAGATGTCATTATTGTTCTCCGTTCAATTGATGTGTTAATGTCACTTCTGGGTAAATTTCCACACGCCATTCCAGTTAGCGGGAATACTATTTTCTAAAAATGCTTGGATGCGTTCTAGGTAAAGTTGGCTGGGTTTGTCGCCTGGATTTAGTGCCACTATTTGTTCAAAACAAACTTTGGCATTAGCAAAATTTCCCAGACAGTATTGTTCGAGTCCTTCCTCAAAAATAGGCACTGTTTGAATTTTGAGCGATCGCACTGGTTCTGCATCAACATCTAACACCTCACAAACAGTAATGGCTTCTTGTCTACCTTTGACAATGGCACGATCCAAAAATCGAATATGATACTTTTCTGGTTGAGTCAAACGTTGTACCACATCTCCTGAAACTAATAAAGATACGCCATAATACTTAGTTAAACTTTCCAGACGCGCCGTGAGATTGACATGATCGGACAGGGCATCGGCTTGCATCCGGTTCGCGTCTCCAATAATTCCCACCATTGTATCACCGACATGGATACCAATGCCAATATTCAGCGGTACGTACCCATTTATTACACGGCTTTGATTGTATTTTTGCAACCGCTCCAACTTCATAATTCCTGCCTGAATAGCATCATCAACGCCATCGGGAAAAACTGCCATGACTCCATCTCCTATATACTTGACAATAAAACCGTTATGCTTGCGAATTTCGGGACTAATTTGCTGTAAATAGTTATTGATGAAGTCAAAGTTTTCTTGAGGAGTCATTTGCTCCGCCATCGTGGTGAACGAACGCATATCGGAAAACATAATTGCCATTTCTTTGCTGACGTGATCTCCAAGCTGGAAATCAACCATGCTCTGCTTGCCGAGAAATTGGAGAAATTCATCGGGAACGAAACGTCCGTAAGCCTGCAAAAGTTTCTCTAATTCTTGTTCCCGCGCTTTCACCGTTTGCACCATATGCGAGAATACCTGTGCAAGTTCTCCCAGTGCATCACTACGCGCTGCCACCTCTGACAATATCTGGGGTTCAAAGCTGTTATTTTTCACAGCAATAGCTGCATCTATTACCTTTTTAACCTGCTCGATGTAAGTCTGCATCTCTCGATTTTTATGATGGATCTGGTTTTCCAGATTCGTGGAGTGTTCCGTGATAATTTCTACTAAAGTTTCATAGCTATTTTTTTCATCTTCGGCTTCCTCAAGTTTTTGCATCAAATCCTGTAGCTGGGTATTGAGCTTTTCTGGAGATGTAGATTGTGCTAAATTTATTTTGGGTTTCATAATTTATCCTCTCGAATCTGGGATCGCAAAATTGTTTCACTCGCTCCCTGTAAATTACTAGAACTTACACAGGCGGAGCGAGAAATCCGGTTTCTGCTTCTTCTGCTTAGATGCTTCGCCACTAAATCCAATAGCGATGCTAGAAACCGGGTTGATGACAGTCAATCATAAATTATGCACGATATTTCCCTGTTGCTTCAATATTAGCAAAGTAATGTCATCAAATACTTTCTGTTCTCCCATAAATTCTCGCAAATCATCGATGGCGGCTTCCTTGAATTGTTCGGCGCTCAAAAGCCAGTTTTGAGAAACAACTTCACAAAGTCTTTCGATACCGTAGAATTTTTTGTGCATATTTCTAGCTTCGGGAATGCCGTCAGTATAAAGCACCACCCCGTCCCCCGGCTCTAACTCTACTAAAACATAGCCGATAACTCGGAAATATTCTCATCTAAGCCGATCGCAAATCCTAAATCTATTGTGTATATTCGCTGGATTTTACCGCCTTTCCTGACCACAATAGTTTCCTCATGCTGACCGCTGATACTAATTGTGCGATCGGCTTAGATGAGCATAGTTAGCGTCATATTTTTGTCCGAGCTCATGCGCTGGACATTTTTATAAATAGTGCGGTTGAGGGTATCTAAAAAACGCACAGGGTCGGATTCTTGCATTTCCTGAAGAGTGCGGACAGCAGCTTGAGTCATTACCATCAAAATGCCGCTTTCTAGTCCGTGTCCAGTGACATCGCCGATGCCAATTGTAACCACACCGTCGGTATGGAGAACATCGTAATAATCACCGCCTACTTCGTTGGCTGGTTCCATGAATCCGGCAATATCTAAATCTTTAATTTCCTCTAGTTCTTGGCGTTTGGGCAAAATCAATTTCTGCATTTGTTTGAGAATGTCGAGTTCGGCACTCATCCGCATATTTTCCGCTTTCAGTCGGTGATGGAGAGCCGCAATTTCTGTATTAGCTGTGGCGAGTTCAGCGGTGCGTTCTTTAACTTTATCTTCCAGGATTTCCAAGGATTCTTTGAGTTGTCCTGCCATGCTGTTAAAAAAATTGGCTGGTTTTTTAAGCTCGACGATCGAACTGGTTTTTACCTGTCGATCGAGATAACCTTTAGCCATGTCTTCCGAAGCTTGGATGATGCCTTCAATGGGGCGAGTAATCCAGCGGGCTGTGAGAAGTCCCATTGCCGTTGCCACAGTAAATGCGATCGCGCACAATAGAATGGTGGTGTGGGTATTGGCGTTAATTTGGGCCGTAAAATATGATTCGGGAACCACCGTCACGATTAGCCAGTCCAACCCAAACTTGTTTTGCCAGGGAGCAACCAGGACAAAGTATTGCTGTCCTTGAATTTTAATTTTAAGCCTTTGGGTTTTTCTAATCTTTTGAAAGCTGCCGAACTGATTTTGCAGGGTTTAAGCAGCAGCTTGAATCACAGGATCGGAGATGTTCAGGGCGCTGAAGCGTTGGGCTTGATTGTTCACCCTTGTAAAAGAGGGTTGAGAACCGGAATTTCCAATCAACTGCCCATCTCGTTCCATGATGAAGTTCGCCCGGGTTTGCTCAAGCTTAAGTTGTGCAGAAAGTTAGTAATATTGGACAGTTGTAAATCAACCCCAATCACTCCGATTAGTTTGCCTTTTGCAAAAATAGGACGCATGGCCCCTACAGCAATAAATTCAAACTGGTCTAACGCATACACAGAAGTCCAGATGGGTTTACCCGCTTTAGCCGCCTGAGTGTACCATTCTGCTATCACCGTATCAAACGCAGCAACCTGCCCTACTTTAGTTCGATTCCCCTGGTTGTCGGTTGTGTAGCCGTAAATTTTCCGGTTTGTCCTTGCTGAAAGCTCGTCAATAGTGACGCCTTTCCCCGGTCTGACTGGCCCAGCACCAATAAAGCGTCCATCTGAAAGTCCATAGGAGATCGAGCCAAGATGATCGAATGCTTGCACTTGCTTCCAAAAATAGCGTCCAGCAAGGTCGAAGTCATCTAGATTCAGCAATCCTGTTGCGATCGCATCGATGTCGATCTGATTAATATGATGAGGGGTTGAGAAATAGTTATCTAGGTGCCGATCGGTTTTGTTGCTCACCTCAGTCATTAACTGGTTAGCCAAATCTGTTACCGCTTTTTGTCCATTGCGGAAGGAAAGATAGCCAACTAAACCAACGGCTGCAAAGATTTGCAGCAGGAAGGGAACTGCGAGGGCGGTGCGGAGGCGGAATTGGCAAAGGGTGGAAGCCATAGCATGATATCAAGAAGTTTTTAAATGCTGCCGCAAACAGGAATTGCTGCCTCGCTTCTACCTCCGTAGATATGTTAATAACGACTGACAATGTTATGATTATATCAAAAACGGAATAAACATCAGCCAATCTGCGTTCATCAGCGCTCATATGCCTGCATCAGCGGTTAAAATAAAAAAATAAATCTCCAAAAAAATGCAAATTACTCAAGCCCTCCACGCCGCCATACTCGTTTCCAACCTCGAAAAATCAGAAGAATTTTACAGCAGCATATTAGGACTGTCAAAAATAGATAGACAATTAAAATTTTCCGGTATCTGGTATCAAGTGGGCAACTTCCAGATACACCTAATTGTAGCTGCAACAATTATCCCAGATGCCGCAGACAATGACAAATGGGGGCGCAACCGACATTTAGCATTTTCTGTTGCTAACTTAGCAGCAGCCAGAGAGCAATTAATTGCTCACAATTGCCCGTTTCAAATGAGCGCGTCAGGTCGATCGGCATTATTTACCCAAGACCCCGACGGGAATATAATTGAACTGAGCGAGTAAAAAATGAAAATCATTGCCTACTCTTACAGCGAACCGCTGCTAGAACCTGCGCCGGCAGCCGAAATTTGGGGCCAAGAGGTCGATCGAATATATCAAGACTTAGGAGGGCGGCAACAACTGCAACAACTCCTCAAAGACTGCCAAACAGAACCCGTCAAATACCTGCTAATTCAGCGCTTTGAAGAACTCGGCGACACATTGCAGCAAGTGTGTTCGCACCTCGCCCAACTCGAAAACCTCGGCGTCGAAATCATCGTACAAGCAGAAACAGAACCGCGAAACCGCAAAAACTTGCTGCAAATCCTCGCAGAACTCCAGCGCAGCCAACACAGCCGGAGCATTCGCAAAGGACACGCCCGCAACCGCATCAAATCCCGGATTCCACCGGGTAAAGCTCCCTACGGCTACCGGCGCGGCAAAGAGCGCTACACGATCGAGCGATCGGCCGCCGCCGCCGTCAAAGACTTTTTTGAACACTTTCTAATCTACGGTTCTTTGCGCGGTTCCGTGCGGTATTTAGCAAAGAAATACAGCAAAAAAATCTCCGTCAGCACAGGCCGCCGCTGGCTGACAAATCCCGCCTACCGAGGCGATTTGGAATATCAAAACGGCCAAGTAATTTCTAACACCCACGTGCCGATTATTTCCAGAGAAGAAGCCGCCCAAATAGACAGATTGCTGCGCCGCAACGGCCGCCTTTCTCCCCGCAGCGCCAGCGCCCCCCGTTCCCTCGCAGGTTTAGCAATTTGTGCGGAATGCAAATCGCCCATGACAGTTGCCAAAGTCACCTCCTACCGCAAAGATAGAGAATACCTTTATTTGCGGCCCATTAAGTGTCTGTCTCAGCCTAAATGCAGTGGCTTTTCCTACCAAGAAATATTGCAATCAACCATTGAAGGAATCTGTCGGGATTTGCCCGCTGCTGTCGCCGCGCTGCAAATGCCGGATATCAACGGAATTAAAGCAAGAATTGAACGGGCGATCGCCTCGAAACAAGAAATCCTAGACCAACTTCCCGCCCTGATGGAAAGCGGCATTTTAGACACAGAAACGGCAGAGTTGAGATCCTACAAAATCCGCACGGAAATTGCCGAACAGCAAAGCAAATTAGCGCAACTGCCGCCAGTGAATTTGCGAGAAACTGCTCAAACTGTTTCTCTTCCACAATTTTGGCTGGACTTGTCGGAATCGGAACGCAGGTTCTATTTTCGAGAGTTTATCGATCGCATTGAAATAGTACACGAGAATGAAAGTTGGAAACTGCAAGTTATTTTCATCTTTTAATAATTAGTTCGACTATAACTTATCAATTAGCTTGAACTAACTTTTTTACCTTTTAGCCAATAGGCGATCATATCTCCTTTACCTTTAACCGGGATCGCGCCTCTTTCCTCAAATAAATACCGATCTTTTAACAGCTCGTAAATAGCAGCAGTAACTTGAATATATCCCGGTAATCCTTGAGATTCCATCCGAGAAGCAACATTAACGGTATCTCCCCACAAATCATAAATAAATTTTTTAGTGCCAATTACGCCAGCAACTACTGGCCCTGTATTAATGCCAATCCGAATTTGAAACGGTTCGCCTGTGTCAGTTTGAAAATCTGCGATCGCTTCCTGCATATCCAACGCCATATCCGCGATCGCTTCAGCATGGTCTGCCCTCGGCACCGGCACCCCCCCTGCTACCATATAAGCATCCCCACTCGTTTTAATTTTCTCCAAATCGTGTTTTTCAGTTAATTGGTCAAACTTTGAAAAAATCTTGTTTAGCAAATTTACCAATTCCAGAGGTGAAATTCTGGCAGCAAGAGACGTAAAACCAACAATATCGGCAAATAGGACTGTTGCTGAGTCAAACCTATCGGCAGCAGAACCCTGGCCTTTTTTCAAATTTTCAACAATCGCTGCGGGTAAAATATTTAACAATAAATGATCTGATTTTTTTTGAGAAAGGCGCAAAGCTACTTCCACCCCCTGTCGCTCTTTAATTTCGTTTTGCAAACGTTTCACAACTTCTTCTAATTGCTTCGTTTGCTCTTGAAGTAACTGTTGCTGACTTTGAATTGTTAGCTGATTTGCCACTCGTGCCAATACTTCTTTACTGTTAAAAGGTTTAGTAATATAGTCAACTGCTCCCACATCAAAGGCTTTCACCTTATCTACAACGTCATCTAAGGCGCTTAAGAAAATCACGGGAATGGAACTGGTTTTTGGTGAAGTTTTCAACTTTGCACACACCTCATATCCATTCATCTCAGGCATCATCACGTCCAGCAGGATTAGAGTCGGCGGAAACTCTTGCACGGTAGCGATCGCCCTTTGCCCATTCAGCGCTTTACGAACCTGATACCCTTGTGCCGTCAAAATTGTAGATAAAAGCCGCACGTTATCTGGCTTATCATCAACTACTAAAATGTTGGCTTGAATTGTAGGATATTCATTGCTGTCCATGCGATCGCTCACGGTATTCTTTTAAGATCTAAAGATATTAACACTGACGTGCCGTAACTGCGGATTTCGCTAGCTCTATAATATCATCAAAGAGGAAATCATGCACTAAAGTAGTTAAAACTTGTGCGGCTACAGAAAATTGTCTAGGCATTTCCTCAATCAACTTGACAATTTTATCATCGCAACATTCATGAGCAGCATCATATATCTTCTCCACCCACTCAACAGGCATTTGACCGAGTTGTGATTCTACTACAGATTGATTGCTGGTCGCTCCGCTAATTTCTCTTTCATTTTCTTGTTGTGCATCAACAGATTCCTCGTAAATGTAGCGCATTCCTAAAAGTTCTTCCATTTTGGCAAATAATATCTTTGCCTCGAAGGGTTTACGCATGAAATCATCGCACCCTGTTTCTAAAATAGTTTGTCGTTCTTCTTCAAAAGCGCTAGCTGTAAGAGCAACTATTACAGTTTGTTTTCCGAGAGGATGAGCTTTAATTTTTCTGGTGGCTTCATAGCCATTCATGACAGGCATCTGCATATCCATCCAGATCAGGTGCGGTTGCCAATCCTCCCATACAGCAATAGCTTCTTCACCATCTCTAGCTTCTCGCACGATGATGCCTAGCGGTGACAGTAATCTCTCTATGACTAGGCAGTTATCGGCGCGATCGTCAACTACCAAAATCCGGTATTCTGGTTGATTCGGTGCTAAACCAATTACTTTTTTCTGCGGTTGAAGCATTTTAATCTCGGTTGGATCGGCAAGCTTGATTTCAATATCAAATGCAAACTTACTTCCCACACCAGGCGTACTGCTGACAACAATATCCCCTCCCATCATTTGTACAAATTTGCGGCTAATTGGTAAACCTAATCCAGTACCCTGTTGAGATTGTTGACCTGTTTTTGTTTGCTCGAATGGTTCAAATAACCTATTCATCTCTTCTGCGGCAATACCAAGGCCGGTATCTTCAATTTCAAACTGAAGGCGTAAAAATACCCGGCGAAGGTCATTCGCCTCTACACCATCAAAGTCCGCCTGCGAGGACTGTTCTGAACCCGCCGAGGCAGGTTTTGTTTGTGTACCCGTCAACTCTGCGGTTTCAACAGCCAAACTTTCTTCTACCTTCTTTTTCACTTGCAACGTAACGCTACCCGTCTCTGTAAACTTGATCGCATTTCCTACAAGATTAATCAAAATTTGGCGCAATTTACCTTCATCTCCATTAAGAAATTGCGGTACGCCGTCAACAACTTCTATATTGAGCTGCAATTTCTTAGCTTTAGCTTTTAATCGAAACATTTCTTTTAACGTTTCTAGCAGGCGCCTTAAATCAAAACTGCTTTCATTAAGCTGACTTCTCCCCGCTTCAATTTTAGACATTTCCAAAATATCATTAATTAGTGCAAGCAAGTGTTCGCCGGCGCGATTAATAATTTCTAGGTGCTGCTGGTGTTGCTTGTTTAAAGATGAATCGCGCACCATCACCTGACTAAATCCCAGAATGGCATTTAGGGGAGTCCGCAGTTCGTGGCTCATAGAAGAAAGGAATTCGCTTTTAGCGCGGTTAGCCGTATCAGCAGCTACGACAGCTTTTTGTAATGCTGTTTCTGCTACTTTGCGTTCGGAAATTTCTGTTTTGGCTTGTTCAAAAAGGGTGGATTGCTTGATGGCAATTGCTAGCTGCACGGAAATTTGCTTGATAGATTCTATCTCAGAAGAGTTCCAATGTCTTTGACTGCTGCAGTGATGAGCAATGACAAGACCCCATAATTTTTCACCTTGCAAAATGGGAACCACGAGGTTAGCTTTAATTTTAAACTGGCTCAGTAAATTAATATGGCACTCTGAAATACCTGCCGTGTAAATATTGTCGATCGCGCGAAGGTGTCCCTGCTCGTAAATAGAGACGTAGTGTTCCTGAAAGCAAGGATCGTTAATATCAATTCCCAAAATCGGCATCGTATCGGCTGCTACCGACTCGACGGCTATAAATCCAGTGTAATCTGGATTAAAACGGTAAATAACTGTCCTGTCAGTTGACAAAAACTGGCGCACTTCTTCCACAGCCACTGTCATCACTTCTTCTAGGTTAAGAGAAGAACGAATCCGCTCTTGAATGGAATTTACGAGCCGCTCCCTTTTTAGTTGTTGCTGCAAGGCTATTTCCGCTTGTTTGCGTGCAGTAATATCTACTCCATAACCAACGCACTCCACAGGTATGCCAGCAGCATCTTTGACCAACTTAACCTCATCGTATATCCAGCGATAATTACCGTCTTTGTGCAGTTCGCGGTATTCATAGGAAATGGTTCCTTTTTCCAATATCTGAGCGAATGAAGTATTAACAACCTCTCGATCTTCTGGGTGAACGATGCTATGCCAATCAAGAGAACCATCAACAAATTCTCGCGCTTCGTAGCCGATCATTGAAATAACGTTCTCGCTAACAAATGTTACGTCATAATTTCCTCCTAATTGGCAGCTAAAAATCACCGCCGGAGTAGTCGCCAGCAAATATTGCAAGCGTTCGGTGACAGAGCGCAAATTTAACTCGGCTTGCTTGCGATCGCGAGCTTCCATTGCTAAAGCTGTCATCTGTGCCAAATAGCTAGCGAAGCTTTGTTCGTCGAGCGTCCACTTCCTCGGCGTCCCCTGATGTTCCAAACAAATTACACCCGCAATTCGTCCTTGATGGGTAATAGGAACATCTAGCATTGACGAGATGTTTAAAGGAATCAAATAAGATTCTGTAAGTTCTCGGGTGCGCGGATCGGTTTTGGCATCAACTGCTGCGATCGTCTGTTCTCTCTTTAAAGCTTGGAAATAGCTAGGATAGTCAGCAACTTTCAGTTCAGCACCCTCACTGTGTTGATTGGCTGTCAGTTCGTAAATATCCGCACAGCACAATGCTAATTTATCTTCCCGAAAAAACCAAACGCTTCCCCGCTCAACATTCAGAGTACGGGTTGCCATTTGTGTAATCTCTCTCAACGCCTCGCCAATATTTCCCTCGTAGATACTAGAATTTTGTGCTAATTCTAGCAAGGCAGTTTGTTGTTCTGTTAACCTAATCTCTCGTTCCCGCAAAGCGGATTCAGCGGCTATTCTTTCTCTAATTTCTGCTTCTAAATAACCGTTGGTTTCTCTCAACTGTGCGGTGCGCTCTTCGACTTTAATTTCTAAGTCATCATAAGCGTGTCGCAGCGCTAATTCTGCATCTTCACGGACAGTAATTTCACTCTGCAACTTGCGATTTATTGCCTCTAATTCTTGGGGGGTTTTTAAAGATAAAAACTGTGGCAATAGTGTTACCATCTGTCCAGCAGTGAAGCAGGAAACAATTGCAGTAATTCCTTTCTCAATTCCCGACAGCCAATAAGCGGAATGCCACAGCGTCCAAATTTCTAGCAAGTGACCCGTGCCGCAGAGAATAATAAATGCACCAAATAAAGCAAATATTCCTAAAAAAGGGATATCGCGCCGCTTGAGGATAAAATAAATCAGCATCGCCGGAATTGAATAGTAGGCGATCGCGATTAAAAAGTCGCCGGTGATGTGCAGCCATACCAAAGGTGTTTGCCACAGATAGCAGTGACCGTGAGGCATATACTGACTTGGAGAAAAGATACTTTTGACTATTGGCCACATAATGTTTGATTGCAGATAATTTTAATTAAAATGCTCTTGTTGTTGTATAGTATGTCGCATAGCCTACCCTATTTTTCTTATGAATTAGACCCAAGAGCCTGGCCTATATTTGAGTTAGTGCGGGTTTTTCTGCAAACCCCACAAGTTGATTCACCAAAACGGGATGAACCAAAATTTACAGCTTTACAAAAACTTTTTTTGAGCAAGTTGCTTGTTGATGATTTTGGGATTTCAAGGGAATTTCAATGATAAACTCTGTACCCCTCTCAAGCTCGGAAACACAACGCAAATAACCTTCATGGCTTTTAATGATCTGATAAGAAATCGCCAAACCCAGGCCCGTACCATAACCGATAGGTTTCGTCGTATAAAAGGGATCGTAAATTTTAGCGATCGCGTCAGAATCTATACCAGTGCCATTATCAGCAATGCGAATTTGCACCCACTTGCCCTCAACCAAAAGCGTGCGGATGCGAATTTTTAGCAGTTGGCAATGGGTCTTGTGTAAGTGTTCATCGAAATTATTTTCCCAATAGCCTTGGGTGGAATGTCCCTGCTGCGCCATCTGTTCTAAAGCATCAATAGCATTAGAAATAATGTTCATAAATACTTGGTTGAGCTTTCCAGCATAGCATTCTAACTGTGGTAAATCTCCATACTCTTTAATAACTTGGATAGCCGGACGTTTTGGTTGTTCTTTCAAGCGGTGCTGCACAATCATTAAAGTGCTGTCGATACCTTCATGGATATTTACTTTTTTCATGTCCGCTTCGTCTAACCGGGAGAAAGTGCGTAAAGATTTAACGATCTCCCTAATCCGCTCTGCTCCTATCTTCATCGAACTAAAAAGTTTTTGCAGGTCTTCTAAAACAAAATCGAGTTCGATGGTTTTAATCTTGTCTGCAATTTCCGGCGCAGGAGTGGGGTAATAAATTTGATATACCTTAATCAGTCCCAAAAGGTCTTTAATGTATTCCTCAGCCGGAATCAGATTGCCATAAATGAAGTTAACAGGGTTATTGATTTCGTGAGCAACGCCAGCTACCATTTGCCCCAAAGAGGACATTTTTTCATTTTGTACGAGTTGAGCTTGGGTGCCTTTAAGTTGTTGCAGAGTTTTCTCTAGCTGCTGAGTTCGTTCAAGCAGTTTAGCTTCAGAGCGCCGCAATGAATTTTCAGCCAAGGAGCGATCGCGATTTTCCTGTAACAACAGTTCATTGGTGGATTCTAAAGCGATCGTCCTCTCAATAACCCGTTTTTCCAATTCCAGCATTAATTCTGAGAGTGCTTCCTGAGCTTGTTTGCGATCGCCAATCTCATTTTGTAAAGCCACATTTGCCACCGCCAATTGATCGGGACTGGGGATAGCCAAGATTTTTGGAATTAGTTCCACCAGCACTGCTGCTGTAGATAGCGATATCAGGGCCGTAATCCCTTTAAGAAAACCAGAGAACCAATAATTAGGATGCCACAGCGTCCATATTTCCATAATATGGGTAATACCGCAGCAGACAATAAAAGAGCCAAACAACATAAAAACCCAGTCAAAAGGCACGTCTTTCCGCTTATTGACAATATAAATCAGCGTAAGGGGTATCAAAAAATAAGCGACGGCAATCAAAGCGTCGGACAAAACGTGCAGCCCCACTAATCCAGGCTTCCACAAGTAGCAATGGCCGTGAGGAATAAAATAATTGGGAAACATTTTATGAACCATTTGCATCAAATCAAGTCGGTTATCTGCTACTATTTTTTAGAGGGGATTACAGGAAAATTTAAAAACCTGCGAGCACAAAAAGAAGAATTAGGCTTTTGGACTTAACAATTGTCACAATTGTGATGAATAGATGCAGCGATATGAAAGGATATCTTGGATTTGTAGCGTAACATTTGTGGATCAACTTTATTGAGGAGAAACACAAATTTTTTTAAATTAAATCGCTGAAATCCTTGCCCGTAAAATTTTAAGCCATATCAATCACCCGATAATCACGAGAACTATATGAAACTACATCTGATTAAATTAACATCAATTAACTAAAATTTATCAAGGTCAAGTGTCACATTTATAATTGTGGCTTTACTACTCACTGTGACACCTGCATGACATTTTGGCCGACGAGCGTAGGGATTACGCCCTAGGGAGTAGAATAAAGAAGGGTTCGGTGACATTTAACGGATTTTACCTGTTACCCCCAGAGAAATATTATTTCCGCCTCGCGTCGCAATTCAATAGGCGATCGCTCAGGGCTTTACAATCAATCAAAAGAAATAACATCAACGATACACTTACGCAATCATTGCAAATTATGACAATAGATGAGGTCATACAGCTAACTCGTACCCGATTTAAAAAAAATTTATATCCCGTACAAGAAATCATACTCCGCCAAGTTTGGGAAGGAAAGACTTATACAAGTATAGCATCAGCCTCTCATTACGGAGAGCATTACCTGAGAAACATCGCCTCGTCCTTGTGGCAATCTCTCTCTGAGATCTTGCAGATACCTATTAGTAAATCAAATTTTAGATCCTCTCTAGAATCGCGTTCCCTGACAGCAGAGGAACGAAAATTAATAGAAGAATTTACCCGCAGCCAATGCCTAGCAACACCTTTAGATTATCCCGGCTCTCCAGTACCCCTCGGTTCGCCATTTTATATCCATCACCCGCTAATTGAAGAACTCGCGTACCGACAGATTGACAAACCTGGAAGTGTTCTGCGGATTAAAGCTCCCAGGAAGATGGGAAAAAGTTCCCTGCTGCTACGGATTTTAGAGCGCGCTAATTCTCTTGGCTACCAAACCGTAAGTTTGGATTTTCAGCAAGCCGAGGAAGCTGTTTTAGACAACTTGGATAAATTTTTACGCTGGTTTTGTGCCAACATCAGCCGTCACCTAAAATTGCCACCTCTATTAGATGATTATTGGGATGAAGATATGGGTAGCAAAGTAAGCTGCACCGTCTATTTGCAACAATATGTATTAGCAGAAATAAGGAGTCCTATTGTCTTAGCTTTAAATGAAGTCAATAGAATTTTAGAGTATCCAAAAATTGCCAGAGAATTTTTGCCGCTGCTGCGAAGCTGGCATGAAGAAGCAAAGCGGATAGAAACTTTTGGAAAACTGCGGTTAATCGTACTTCACTCCACAGAAGTTTATATTCCTTTTAAGCTGAATGAATCGCCTTTTAATGTCGGTTTGCCGCTGCAATTACCCTATTTTACCAAAGAGCAGATACTTGCTTTAGCGCAGCGTCACGGACTGGATTGGAGAGATACCCCCGATGCCGATCGACTGATGGCAATGGTGGGGGGACATCCTTATCTGGTGCGGCTCGCTTTTTACCACCTCTGTCAAAACGCTGTAACGCTAGATAGGCTACTACAAGAAGCTCCTACACTGGCGGGAATTTATAAAGATTACTTGCAGAATTTTTGGGTGACATTGCAAGAGTATCCCGAACTTGCGGTTGCACTTAAACAAGTGGTAAAATCTGAGGGGGGCGTGGAATTAGATCCGATATTAGGTTCTAAATTAATGAGTATGGGGCTGATTCATATCGATAACAACCGCTATACGCTAAGCTGCGAGTTGTACCGCCTGTATTTTGGTTCGCACAACTTTCTTTAGAACGGGGGTTTACTGTTTTTTTGCGCATACAAAATTACTCTTGAAAACTAGACTTTTCCGGGCGATGATAAGTCGCTGCTATACAAACAAAGTCCGCGCCGGACTAAATAAAAAAAGGCGGTAATTAACCAAAATTTGGCATAGTTTTTATTACAATCAAGCTCCAGTACCACATCCTCACCTCTAAATAAATTCACTACATACTCACCTTTAAAACCACCTGTAAACGGCATGACCAAGGTTAGATACCAAATTGGTGGCAGTCTCGCCAGTGATGCGCCTACCTATGTAGTAAGATCGGCCGATTCCGAACTCTATGAAGCATTAAAAGCTGGCGAATTTTGTTACATCCTCAACTCGCGGCAAATGGGAAAATCTTCTCTCTTAGTCCGCACCTTGCACCGATTGCAAGCAGAAGGATTTCAATGCAGCACCATCGATATGACCCGTATCGGTAGCGAAAACATTACTCCCTTACAGTGGTACAAAGGAATCGTTGGGGATTTATGGCGGGGCTTCCATCTTTTAGAGCAACTTAACTTAAAAATTTGGTGGAAAGAACAAGAAGAAGTTTCTCTCCTGCAAAGATTGAGTCAATTTATTGAAGATATTTTATTAGTAAAATTTCCGAAAGAGCGAATTTTTATATTTGTCGATGAAATTGATAGTATTTTAAGCTTAGATTTTCCAGTTGATGATTTTTTCGCCTTGATTCGTTATTGTTACAACCAACGAGCCATTAATCCCGCCTACAACCGAATTACCTTCGCGATTTTCGGAGTAGCTACACCCAGCGATTTAATCGCTGATAAAAATCGGACACCTTTTAATATCGGACAAGCAGTAGATTTGCACGGTTTTTCCTGGGAAGAAGCCTCTCCTTTAACTCAAGGTTTAGAGAGTGTAGTTAGTAATGCCGAGGTAATTATCAAATCAATATTAGCTTGGACTTCTGGGCAACCATTTCTGAGCCAAAAGCTGTGTCAATTGATAGTAAGATCGACGCGAGAATCTCACAGTGACGTGCTGATAATTCCACCTGGAACGGAAGGATTTTTTGTGGAATCGGTCGTGCGATCGCACATCATCCAGAATTGGGAATCTCAAGACGAACCAGAGCATTTAAAGACGATCCGCGATCGCATCCTGAGAAATGAGCAACGTGCTGGAAGACTATTAGGCATCTATCAAAAAATCTTACAAGGAGTGGAAGTACCCACCGATGACTCGCGAGAACAGATAGAACTATTGCTGTCTGGTTTGGTAGTAAAATACCAGGGTTTTTTACAGGTAAGAAACCCGATTTATCAAGAAGTATTTAACAAAAAATGGGTAGAAAAAAATCTCGCTTCCTTGCGTCCATACTCTCAAGCCTTTGATGCTTGGATAACTTCCAAGCAGACCGATAAATCCCGACTGTTGCGCGGACAAGCCTTGAAAAATGCTCAAGCTTGGGCCCAGGGTAAAAGTTTGAGTGACTTAGATTATCAATTTTTAGGCGCTTCTGAAGAATTAGACCGAAGAGAAATGCAGGTAGGATTGGAAGCAGAACGGGCTAAAGAAATTCAAGCCAGACTAACAGAAGAACAAAAAAGATTAGCTGTAGAGAAAAAAAGTTCTAGGCGGCAAAGATTTTTGCTTTTTGTAGTAACAATAGCATTAATTATCGCCTGTGCCTTGGGGCTAGCGGTGTATTTTCAGTATCGGCAAACTGCTGTCAGCGAGATCAAAGCGATCGCCAAATCTTCCGAAGCACTATTCGCCTCAAATCAAAAATTAGACGCATTAATACAAGCCATCAGAGCAAAGCGACAACTGCAAAAATTAGGTGGTGTAGACCCAGAGATCGAACGCTCAGTTAAAGAAGTTCTCCATCAAGCTGTTTATGGAGCAGTTGACTATAATCATTTATCGGGGCATAACAATGTGGTTAATGATGTAACTTTTAGCCCTGATGGAGAAATCATCGCCTCAGCTTCTGCCGACACAACGATCGATCTTTGGAAAAAAGACGGTACAAAACTGGGAACGCTTCAAGGGCACAACAATGCAGTTTGGGGAGTCGTATTTAACCCCAAAGGGGATATAATTGCTTCGGGTTCTGGGGATAAAACAGTCAAACTTTGGCGCAAAAATACTACAAATTTACCAAATGTCAAGCCGAGTTATACCTTGTGGCAGACATTAAAAGGACATACCGATAACGTTACACAAGTCGCGATCGCTCCTAACAATCAGATTATTGCTTCAGCTTCTAAAGATAAAACAGTTAAACTCTGGAGTACAGACGGCAAACTGCACAGAACTCTCACCGGACATACAGATGAAGTTACCAGCGTTGCCTTTAGCCCCGACAGTCAAACTTTGGCATCTGCTTCTAAAGATCGAACCATCAAACTCTGGAATGCAGACGGTAAACCGATCCGAACCCTCACCGGACATACCGATAGAGTTATGAATGTTGCCTTAGCGCCAAGCGCAGGCTACGCCAACAGCCCTTCAGAATATCTCATTGCCTCGGCGAGTGCGGATAAAACGGTCAAACTTTGGCACCTTGATGGAACTTTAGTCAAAACCCTAACTGGACACAGCGATGCCGTGACCAAAATCGCTTTTAACCCTCAAGGTGGTTTGCTTGCCTCGGCAAGTCTAGACAGAACAGTCAAACTGTGGCAGCTTGACGGGACTCTGGTAAAAACCCTGCTAGTCGCCAAGGATGTCGTCTCTGGATTGGCTTGGAGTCCTGACGGGCAAATCTTCGCCTCATCCAGTTGGGATGGCCCGATCATGCTATGGAAACTTGATGATAGTTTGCTCAAGACTCTTAACGGACATCAAGCATCGATTTACACCATAAAATTTAGTCCTGATGGTAAGACAATTGCCACCGCCAGTCGTGACAATACCGTTAAACTTTGGCGGCTTGATGGTAGCTTAATTCGCACTTTCCCCAAACAAGCTGATAAAGTTTTCGGAGTAGATTTCAGCCCAAAGGGAGACACAATTGCTACAGGCGGTTATGACAGCACTGTTCGATTGTGGCGACTCGACGGAACTTTACTCAAAACTTTCACCGGACATCAAGGTAGAGTTTTCGCCGTTGATTTCCATCCAGATGGGCAGTCACTCGCCTCGGCGGGTGAGGACAAAACGGTCAAAGTCTGGAGGATTGACGGCACCCAATTGGCAACTCTCAAAGGACATACCGATTACATTAACGGAGTGGCATTTAGTCCCGATGGAAAGCTGATTGCCTCTGGTAGTGTGGACGGAACTATCAAACTTTGGCAGTGGGATAATGCGATCGCCTCTGGAAAGTCCAGCTACAAGCTTCTACACACTTTAACAAGCCATCGCCGTCAGGTGGCGGGAGTGGCATTTAGCCCTGACGGCAAGACTCTCGCTTCAGCAGGAATGGATAGCACGGTGAGACTTTGGCGGTTGGATGGTACAGAAATCAGAGCCTTAAAGGGACACAAAAATGGGGTATTCTCAGTGGCATTTAGCCCCGATGGCAAGACTCTCGCTTCAGCAAGTTTTGACGGCACTGTTAAACTTTGGAGGTACGATGGTCAAGAACTTGAAACCTTAAAAAGACATAGCGATGGGGTGTTCGGAGTTACCTTTAGCCCTGATGGGAAGTTCATCGCCTCAGCGAGTCAGGATACTACAGCAATTGTGTGGAATTTAGAGCGAATTTTCCAGCTCGATTTTCTCCAGTATGGATGCGATTGGGTGGGGAATTACCTGCGAACAAATGCCGATGTGAAGGAGGAGGACAGACATTTGTGCGATCGAGCGGGCGATCGCTAAACAATCAGAAACTCTGAACTCAAAATGATGAACAATTATCAATACCAAATTGGTGGCAGTCTCGCCAATAATGCGCCTACCTATGTAGTAAGAGCTGCCGATTCCGAACTCTACGAAGCCTTAAAAGCAGGCGAATTTTGTTACGTCCTCAACTCGCGGCAAATGGGCAAATCTTCTCTCTTAGTCCGCACCTTGCACCGATTGCAAGCTGAAGGATTTCAATGCAGCACCATCGACATGACCCGCATCGGCAGCGAAAATATCACTCCTTTACAGTGGTATAAAGGCATGATTGGGGAACTGTGGCGCGGCTTCAAATTATTAGGGCAAGTTAACTTAAAAACCTGGTGGTGCGATGAAGAAGATGTCTCGTTTCTGCAAAGATTGAGCCATTTTATAGAAGATATCCTACTGGTCAAATTTCCTCAACAGCAGATATTTATATTCATCGATGAAATCGATAGCATTCTCAGTTTGGATTTCGCGGTCGATGATTTTTTCGCCCTGATTCGGTTTTGCTACAATCAGCGAGCGATTAATCCTTCATACAATCGCATTAGTTTTGCAATTTTTGGAGTAGCCGCGCCGAGCGATTTAATAGCTGACAAAAAGCGAACTCCTTTTAATATCGGTCGTGCTATAGATTTGCGGGGTTTTGAACGGCACGAAGCCCAACTATTAGTTAAAGGATTAGAGAGTTCCGTAAGTAATCCTGATGCCGTAATCAAACAAATATTAGTTTGGACTTCCGGACAGCCATTCCTCACCCAGAAAATTTGCTATTTGGCTTACAGAGCTAGCCGAGAAACGGCGGGCGGATTAGTAAATATTCCCCCGGGAGCAGAGGCATTTTGGGTGGATAGTTTGGTGCGATCGCAAATCATCGATAAATGGGAATCGCAAGACGAACCGGAGCATTTAAAAACGATACGCGATCGCCTCCTTCGCAACGAACAATCCACTGCACGTAGCTTAGGCATCTATCAGCAGCTCTTACAGGGGGGTGAAATTGAAGCCGATGATAGTCGAGAGCAGATCGAACTGTTGCTATCAGGTTTGGTAGTGAAACAACAAGGTTTGTTGAAGGTCAGAAATCCGATTTATCAAGCAGTGTTTAACAAACAATGGGTAGAAAAACAGTTAGAGCAACTGCGTCCTTACTCCCAAGCTTTCAACGCTTGGATCGCTTCAAAACAAACCGATGAATCGCGACTGTTGCGGGGACAATCGCTAAAAGACGCTTCCTACTGGGCCCAGGGAAAAAGTTTGAGCGATTTGGATTATCAATTTTTAGCGGCTTCTCAAGAATTAGACAGGCTGGAAGTGCAGCAAGCGCTGGAAGCAGCGAGGCTCAGAGAAGTTGAAGCGAGACTGGCAGAAGAACGCAAGCGGTTAGTTTTAGAGCGAGAGATAGCGAAGCGACAGCGAAGATTTCTTGGGGCGCTCAGCGGAGCGCTAATAGTTGCGATCGCCTTTGGCATTCTTGCCCTCTGGCAATATCATTACGCGATCGCCAGCGAGCAGCAAGCCCGCATCAGCGAAATTCAAGCCCTCACCTCCTCCTCCGCAGGACAATTCGCCTCCCAACAGCGATTAGACGCCCTCGTGAGTGCCATCAAAGCCAGACGCAGGCTCGACAGTCTCGCGAATTCCAGCCCTCAGTTGCAATCTCAAGTTCAACAAGTGCTGCAACAAGCCATCTACGGAACGGCAGAATTAAATCGCCTGTTCGGGCATTCCAGCCCGGTTCTGGCAGTTGATGTCAGCCCAGACGGTCAACTCATCGCCACCGGAGGCGGCGACCAAACAGCCAAGGTTTGGCAACGGGATGGCACCTTGCTGCACACTCTCCAGCACACGATCAGCAGCGTCTACGCCCTCAGTTTTACTCCCGACAGTCAGAGCCTGGTAACATCCAGCGTAGACGGCAACATTTATCTGTGGAGTCGGGAAGGTAAACTGCTCAAAACCTTTCAGGGACACAAGACTGCGATCTGGGCGATCGCCGTGAGTCCAGACGGTGAGCGCATCGCCTCCGCCAGTGAAGACAGCACCATTCGCCTGTGGAGCGTTGATGGCAAACTGCTCAAAACCCTGAGCGGACATCAAGGTGCCGTTTGGGGTGTTGCCTTTAGCCCGGATGGAAACCTCCTCGCATCTAGCAGCACAGATAATACTGTCAAGGTCTGGACTCTAGACGGCGAACTGGTGAGCACTCTGGAAGGTCACAGCGCCACCGTTTGGGACGTTGAGTTCGCTTTACTTGCCGATAATAGCGGCACCAAGCGTCCCGCCATCATCTCTGCCAGCGCTGACAACACTGTCAAACTCTGGCAACCCGACGGAACCCTGCTACGAACTCTTAGCGGTCACAGTGCGGAAGTGTTTGAAGTCGCCGTCAGCACAGCAGGCGATCTCATCGCTTCCGCCAGCGCCGACCAAACCATAAACATCTGGAAGCCGGACGGGACAATTTTGAAAGTCCTCAAAGGGCATCTATCGGGAATTCGCGGGCTTGCTTTTATTCCCAACAGTCAAATGGTTGTCTCCGCTAGCGACGACAATACCGCCCGACTGTGGAACCCGATAAACTCCTTCTCGAAAGTCCTTTACGGACATGGCGGCACGATTTGGGATGTGGATTTCAGCCCGGACGGTCAGATGCTAGCTTCAGCCAGTACGGATGGCAGCTTCAAACTGTGGGCGCGAGACGGCACGTTGCTGAAGTCTTTTGCCGGAAATAAGACTGCCGTTCGCTCCGTTGCTTTCCTCTCTGGTGCCAGCTTTGCCAATCCTGCGATCGCACCTATTTTTGCTACCGCTAGTGAAGATAAAACAATTAAATTCTGGCAGTTCGACGGGACGCTGCTGAAAACCATTACAGGACATGGGGCGGGAGTGTGGGATGCCTCCGTCAGTCCAGATGGTCGGCTACTGGCTTCTGCTAGCAACGATAAAACAGTGAAACTGTGGAACAAGGACGGCACTTTGCTGAAAACTTTCACAGGGCATCGGGCTAGGGTTTACGATGTGGACTTTACCCCTGACGGACAGAGGCTGGTTTCAGGCAGTAGCGACAGCACTGCTCGGTTGTGGAGTCTTGACGGTAAGTTTTCCAAGACTCTAGAGGGTCATCGCAGCCCGATTTGGGAAGTTGCCATCAGTCCAGACGGTCGCACTTTGGCAACTGCCAGCAGGGATGACACGATTAAACTCTGGACGATCGATGGCACGTTGCTCAAAACCCTCAAGGGAAATACTAGAGGCATGATGACAGTTGATTTCAGTCCTGACGGTCAAATGCTGGTGGGGGGAGGCTCAACTGGCGCACTCAAACTTTGGAAAACCGACGGGACAGAAATAACGACGCTAACCGGACATGAAGGGAACGTTTGGGGAGTTGCGTTTAGCCCCGATGGCAAACTCATTGCCTCCGCCGGGGACGATCGCACGGTGATTTTGTGGGATGTGGAGCGCATTCTCAAACTAGATGAACTGGGTTATGCGTGCGATCGCGTGCGGGATTATCTGCGAACAAATGCCGATGTGAAGGAGGAGGACAGACATTTGTGCGATCGTATTAAAACGGAATAATATCAAGTCCGCTTTATTAGGAAAAAGAGATTAATATGTGTGGCTATAGCATCAGAAGATTAGAGGATATTTATCATACTTAGCTATTTTTTTTGGAAACATTATAATACTAAATCCGGCTTAAATACTCCTTTTATCTCACTCTGCGGACTCAGACTTCGTTTGTTTAGTAGCGGTTTTAACCGCCGAAGGATAGGCAGAATGATCGAGGGTATAGACAAACCGGATTTAGTATAATAATTACAGAGTAATGAAATCGTTAGCAGTGAGAATACCGGGGGTAATATTGTTAAGCTTCGCCAACAATTGATTGGTGTCCGTCACAGTAATCAAAGTTTGATTGTTGCTGGAAGTAATACTGAGTTGATTGAAACTCAAACCAGAATTTAACCCAATTAAATCCTCTCCCTTGCGGAAATCATTAATGGTGTCGCTACCCAAACTTTGACTGAGGAAAAACACATCATTTCCCGAACCTCCCGTCAATGTATCGTCCCCAACATCCCCGGAAAGGAAATCGGAACCGCTGCCACCACTGAGAATATCATTACCTTTGCCTCCATACAGGGTATCGTTACCGATGTCGCCACAGAGCACATCGTTTTCATTGCCGCCTAACAGCAAGTCGTTGCCCTCACCGCCATCGAGACTGTCGTTTTCTTTGCCACCGTAAAGCGTGTCATGTCCCAATAAGCCAAAAATCAGGTCTGCACCTTCATTGCCAAAGGCAATATCGTTGCCGTCTCCAGTATTAATTGTGTCATTTCCTAAGTTGCCTAAAATGTAGTCGTCGCCATCTTCACCGATCAAGATATCGTCATCTTTACCGCCAAAAATGGTGTCGTTGCCACCGCCGCCGGCAACAGTATCATTGGCGATATCTCCCCTCAAAAAGTCCTCGCCATCTCCGCCAACAACAGTGTCATTATCTTTGCCCGCGTAGATGGTATCGTTACCAGCGTCGCCTTGGATGAAATCGCTGCCTTCATTGCCGAAGAGCGAGTCGTTATCTGCACCGCCTTGGATGTTGTCATTGCCACCCATACCGTAGAGAGTATCGTTGCCGGCAAGTCCGTTAATCGACTCGTTGACGCCGCTGCTCATGATGAAATCGGCATCGTTACCCCCGTTGAGAGTTTGTTGGACGGGGTTGGGAGTAATGGTGGCAGAGTCGAGTTGCGGGGCGTTGAGGTCATCCAGCAGGCAATCATCTGTTTCCGGTGTCGGAGTTGGAGTCGGCACCGGTGTGGGCGTCGGAGTCGGCGCCGGTGTGGGCGTCGGAGTCGGCGCCGGTGTGGGCGTTGGAGTCGGTGCGGGTGTGGGCGTTGGAGTCGGTGCGGGTGTGGGCGTCGGAGTCGGTGCGGGTGTGGGCGTCGGAGTCGGAGTCTCAGTCGGAGTGGGAGTCGGCGCGGGTGTGGGCGTCGGAGTCGGAGTCGGCGTGACTGTAGTGGTGAATTCAAAAGCGCCGATATCAACGATCGCACTTCCGTTATTATCACCATCTTGAGGGCGACTCACACCGCGCTGATCCCCAGCCGGCGCGCCCGCACCAGTACCAGTATCAATTGCCGGACTTCCTACTAGCAGCGGCAACACAAAAACGCCGTTAATATTTTGCAAAGGGCCGAGTAAGGGGTCTGCGATCGTCACATTTGCCGTAACATTACTATCATTAGGATCTCCCACCGTCAGTTTAGCGGGAAATTGAAGATTGTTTCCCCCATCGATTAGCTCCCGTCCAGTGTGCTGCCTAGTTTTAAAAGAGTTACTTGCCGTATTCCTATCAAAAATCGAATTCTTGACAGTAATTGGCGATTTCACAGGATCGTTAAAAGTAGCAATACCTCCCGAAAATTCAGCGGTATTCTTAGCAAAAGTCGAATTGACGATGTTAGTCGAAAAGGAATCTCTGTTAGCGACAAGCATTGCTCCGCCCTGCTTAGCAGCGCTGTTGCCGGAAAATGTACTGTTGACAATGCTGATATTTCCATCTCCTCCCGACCACAAACCGCCCCCATTATCTTCAGCTTGGTTATTAGAAAAAGTGGAATTTGTTACCGTAAGATCCACATTTCCATGACGAATTGCGCCTCCGGAACCTCCAACTCCTGCTAGATCCTTAACAGCTTTATTGTTAACAAAAGTGCTATTTTCCAAAACTATCTTATCTTGAAGATAGCCAAATAAAAATCCAGCTCCTCCTTCTCTCGCTCCGATATTGCCATCAAAAACGCTGTTGCGGATAGCAATAGTTCCGGCAACAGGGCCGGGGGTTGCATTGGGCCCCGAAGCATTAGCGCCATCGACGTAAACTGCCCCGCCAACGCCTTTATCTGTGCTGTTGCCAGTGAATTTAGAGTTTTCGATCGTCATGCTGCCCAACAGGTTATTAACAGCACCGCCGTAGCTGCCTTTGTTGTTGGTAAATTCGCTATCTCTGATAGTCAGAACACCCCCGCTTTTGGTTGCGATCGCGCCGCCACCGCGTTCGGTATTATCTGCTAGCGAACCGTCATTGCCGCTAAACTTGCTGTTAATTACAGTCGTCGTGCTGCGGAAACCCGTGTAAATGCCGCCACCAAAACCGGCAACATTATTATTGATTTGGCAATTCTCTAAAGTTAAAGTGCTGCTACCTCCTGTTTGAATGCCACCACCGGCGCTAGTTGTCTGATTGTTGGGGTCAGTACCAGAAACTTTGCCGTTGGCAACAATCAGGTTTTTTAGAGTAACATTGGTTGAACCTTCGGTAAGGATCACCCGCGAAGCATTGTTGCCGCTGATGGTTAAATTGGCTGCACCAACTGCATCAATTGTCAAGTTTTTGTTGATGACAAGTTGACCGGAAGTGAGAGTAATTGTTTGGCTGGCAAGAGTGGAGGCAAATTCAATGGTATCGCCGGTCGCTGCAGAGCCGATCGCATCTCTCAATGAACCCGGCCCGCTATCATTACTGTTAGTAACGGTAATAGTTGCTAAAGCCCCTCGGTAATCCGCCATTGCCTCTGGAGTCAAGGCTAGCGGTGCTTCAATATCACCCTTGGCAAACTCCAAATTCCAGTTACCGCCGCGGCCAGTGCGATCGCTAGATGCCGCAATATCAGCCCCGGTTAACTCGCCCAGGCGATCGACAAAATCGCTTCCCGATCCCGCCGCAACATCGCAACCGTAAAGTACAATATCTGCTTGGTCGCTCAGGGCATTTCGCCACTCTTGCAACTGGCTTTCATATTGTGGCAAATTATCCGAATTCAACGTCGCAGAACCTAGCTGCAAGCTGCCAGAATTGCCGTGAGAAAAAATGTGAACTTGGTCTACAGTTCCTCCCGCAGCAGAAATTGTTTGCAGTTTCGCAGTAATTTGCTCGACTCCGTTGCCATTTTTATCTAAAATGATGATATCTGCGCCTGGAAGCACGCCACCCGCAAGAGTTTGATAGTCATCTAAGTCGGAATCAATGAAGACAATAGATTTAGAACGAGAATTGCGGATCGCAGATTGTGAATCAATACTGGCAAAAGTTGAGTTCATTTCGCATACCCTATGAGAATGTTTGCTATTTGCTGGTAGATTCACCTTGAAAGCAGAAGGCTAGAGATGCAGAAGGCAGCCGACAGAAGGCCGAATTAAAACCTCAATTATCAATCTGGGAGATGAAATTTTAGGGAAAATTTTTCTTTTTCTTCCTGCCTTAAATCCGAGACTTGTATCCATAATTACAGCGTATCCCAGGTTGATGAAGCACTAGGGACACGGCAGTGCCGTGTCCCTACGGGAATCGATCGATAGGCGGGTGTACTTCATAAAGCTGCAATCTGCTGTAGGTTTTGCTGTGTAAGGATTGCGAGTTTTCTAGCCATTAACCGCAGAGGATGTAATGTAAATATCCCTGGACGTAGAACCTCTATATCGCAGGTTTGGAATGCGCACCTTACCGATATAAGTAGCGCATCATACCATTTTGGAGCTTTAGTCCTGGTAAATTCAGAAAACATATCTCCGGTTCCGAATCCTGAGAATTGCTCTAGCTAGTACCTCATACATTTGTCTTACTGAAAACCAGGAAAGCCGCATCAAAGCTTGGTCAGTTTAGCTTGTTTGCCCATCGCAAAAAATTCCAAACAATCCGAAATTTAGTTATTGAGAAAGCTTGCTTTATTCGGGTGGTGCTTATAGCGCACCTACCCGAAGTTGCGCTGGTAGTAAGGTGCTTATGGCGCACCCTACCACAGGCAGTTAGATTGTTACCTGAGTGAAATCGCTAGCGGTGAGAATACCGGGCGCAACACCGTTAAGCTTCGCTAACAATTGATTGGTGTCCGTCACGCTAATCAAAGTCTGATTGTTGCTCGAAGTGATGCTGAGTTGATTGAAACTCAAACCAGGATTCAACCCAATTAAATCCTCACCCTTGTGGAAATCGGTAATGATGTCGCTACCCAAACTTTGATTTAGGAAAAATACATCATTTCCTGAACCGCCAGTCAAAGTATCATCCCCAACATCGCCGGAAAGGAAATCGGAACCAGCACCGCCGCTGAAAATATCATTGCCTTTGCCACCGTACATAGTATCGTTACCGATGTCGCCACAGAGCACATCGTTTTCATTGCCGCCTAACAGCAAGTCGTTGCCCTCACCGCCATCGAGACTGTCGTTTTCTTTGCCGCCGTAAAGCGTGTCATTTCCCAGTTGACCGAAAATTAGGTCTGCACCTTCATTGCCAAAGGCAATATCGTTGCCGTTTCCAGAATTAATGGTGTCATTTCCTAAGTTGCCTAAAATGTAGTCGTCGCCATCTTCGCCCAGCAAGATATCGTCATCTTTGCCACCAAAGATGGTGTCGCTGCCAAGGCCGCCGGCAACAGTATCTTTGCCGAGATCTCCCCTTAAAAAATCGCTGCCATCAGCGCCAACAACAGTGTCATTATCTTTGCCGCCGTAGATGGTATCGTTGCCAGCGCCACCAGAGATGAAATCGCTGCCTTCATTGCCGAAAAGCGAGTCGTTATCTGCACCGCCGTCAATGTTGTCATTGCCGCCCATGCCGTAAAAAGTGTCGTTACCAGCAAGCCCGTTAATTGACTCGTTGATGCCGCCGCCCATGATGAAATCGGAACCTTCACCGCCGTTGAGAGTTTGTTGGACGGGGTTCGCGGTGATGGCAGCAACGTCGAGTTGCGGGGCGTTGAGGTCATCCAGCAGACCAGCATCCGAGGCCGGAGTAGGAGTGGGCGCGGGCGTCGGAGTTGGCGCCGGTGGTGTCGGAGTAGGAGTGGGCGCGGGCGTCGGAGTTGGCGCCGGAGTCGGTGTCGGAGTAGGAGTGGGCGCGGGCGTCGGAGTTGGCGCCGGAGTCGGTGTCGGAGTAGGAGTCGGCGCCGGAGTCGGTGTCGGCGCGGGCGTCGGTGTCGGAGTCTCAGTCGGAATAGGAGTGGGCGCAGGCGTCGGAGTTGGCGTCGGTGGTGTCGGAGTAGGAGTTGGCGCAGGCGTCGGAGTCGGCGTCGGTGGTGTCGGAGTAGGAGTTGGCGCAGGCGTCGGAGTTGGCGCGGGCGTCGGTGTCGGAGTTGGTGTCGGCGCAGGCGTCGGAGTCGGCGCCGGAGTCGGAGTTGGTGTCGGCGCAGGCGTCGGAGTCGGCGCCGGAGTCGGTGTCGGAGTTGGTGTCGGCGCGGGCGTCGGAGTCGGCGCCGGAGTCGGTGTCGGAGTAGGAGTGGGCGCGGGCGTCGGAGTTGGCACCGGAGTCGGTGTCGGAGTAGGAGTGGGCGCAGGCGTCGGAGTTGGCACCGGGACGACACTACCTCCCAATTCAAAAGATCCGCTGTCGACGATCGCACCTGGAATGCTGTCGCCATCTTGAGGGCGAGTCACGCCGCGCTGATCCGTAGCGGGTGCGCCGGTAGCAATCCCTTTATCAATTGCCGGACTTCCTGTCAGCAGGGGTCTGACTAAAGCGCCGTTGATGTTTTGCAAAGGGCCGAGTAAAGGGTCTGCGATCGTCACACTTGTCGTCACCTTGGTATCGGTGTTAATCACCGGCCACTGAAAATTCCCTCCTTGATCGCTATATTGGGCCGTGGTGTGTTGCTGAATGCCCCAAGGGTTTCCTCCGTTGCCCGCTGTATTGTTGGAAAAAATCGTGTTTTTGAGGGTGACATTATTGGCATCGGCGAAGATACCTCCACCAACCCAGCCGGCGTAATTATCGGCGATCGTCGTGTTAACAATAGTTGTGGGTGCACCAAGAGTCATTGCACCGCCGAGTTTGTCGTAGCCATCAGCCACAGTAGTAGGAACTGAGTTGCCAGAAAACGTACTGTTAGTAATCGTAGTAGGGGCATTTCGCATCCACAGGCCGCCACCTTGATTATTGGCTTTGTTGCCAGCAAAGGTGGTGTTGGCAATGGTCAATCCCTGGTTGGTGCTGTCGCTCAAAATCGTTACCGCACCACCATTTCCAGGATTTCCACCATTGGGGCTGCCTGTGAGCGCCATAACTTCGTTATTTTGGAAGGTGCTGTTTTCCAAAATTACATTGTCCTGGCTACCGGTGAACAGATAAGCTGCTCCGCCTTCGCCTCGCCCTTTGTTGTCTTGAAATACGCTTTTGGTAATTTTAATTGTGCCGGAAGGCTCGTCAGTAGAACTGGCTCTGTCTGTGTAAATTGCGCCGCCGAAACCTCTTAAAAAAGAATTGCCGTTGGGATCGTTTGGGGCGAACTGGCCTGCGGTGGTGTCGTTGCCGATGAATCGCGAGTTTTCAACTGTTAACTTGCCGTTGAGGCTATTAATTGCGCCGCCGTTAATTCCTAAGTTGTTGGTGAAGTCGCTGTTAACAACGGTGAGGTTTTTATTACTTGCAAAAGCAATACCGCCAGCGCCACGTTCATCGTTGGTTGCAGTGGCTTTATTTCCGGTGAATTTACTGTTGGTAACGGTCAGGGTGTTGTTCCAGCCGCTGAAGATTGCACCGCCACCTTTATCAGCAACGTTGTTGGTAAACTGAACGTTTTCTACGGTCATCGTTACTTCGTCAGTTGTACCGATCGCACCCCCGTTATCAGCCGTTTTGCCGTTAGTAATAATGAGGTTTTTGACTGCAAAATTGGTAGCAGTCGCAACGTTGGCATTGACAAAAAAGGCGCGGGATGCGTTGTTGCCGCTGATAGTTAAACCCGCTGCGGCGGCGCCGTCAATGGTGATGTTTTTGCCAACGGGAATATCGAGTTGACCGCTGGTGAGGGTAATAGTTTGGCCGGCTAAACCTGGAGCGAAGGTAATTGTATCCCCTGCAACAGCGGTGGCGATCGCAGCCCTTAATGAACCCGGCCCGCTATCGCTATTGTTGGCTACCACTATAGTAGCTAAATCACCTTGGTAACTTGCCATAGCCTCGGCTTGCAAGGCTATGGGAGATTCAATTTGGCCCTTAACGAATTCTAAATTCCAGTCGCCGTCGCTGCCGGTTATGTTGGTGGAAGCGGCAACGTCAGCCCCGGTTAATTGACTGAAGCGATCGACGAAATTAGCACCCGAACCTGCGGCTACATCGCACCCGTACAGCATGATGTCTGCTTCTGGGGCTAGTGCATTTTGCCACTTTTCCAACTTGCTTTTGTATTGCTCTATGTTATCTGAACCCAGAGCAGTATTGCCAAGTTGTAGGCTGCCAGAATTGCCGTGAGAAATAATGTGAACCGAGTCTATCGCCCCGTTAGTAGAGGCGTATTTTTCAATTTCCGAGCTGATTTGTTCGATGCCGTTTTTGGTGCTATCGAGTATTACTACCTGCTGTCCAGGCAGCACTCCCGCTGCAATTGACTCGTAATCTTCCACGCCGGAGTCAATGAAGACTAAGGAGCGCGGTGGCAGTTTTTCAAAAGAAGATTGTGAGTTAACTTGAGCGAACGTAGAACTCATATTGGAGACTCCATTAAGGGCATTATTAGTAGATACACCCCGGAGTAATCTCATCAGTCTTATTTTATTACATCTTAACACCAAATTTGGATAAACTGCAATATTTAAATTTAATTTATTAAATTTATTTTTATCCTGATTTACCTGTTGGCGCTGGTACTGACTGGGATTTTTGGTCGCTAACGCTGGAGAATAGATACTCAAACTTATCGGGAAAATTTAAATAAATCCACCTTCTACCATTCCGAGCTTTTCAGCCTGATTTGGCTAACGGTAGCCATTATTTCAGGCATTACGAAATTGTGTAGGTAATTTCTCCTTCAATCCCTTTAAATTATATTTAGTAGTTTTCATTTGAATGTGAAATTTTAGGTATAGGCACAGGGTAGTAAGGTACTCATACCTGTATTTCCTGCGAATAAAAACTTAATTATGTACATTTTGAAGAACTATATATGCTTGGAAGCTGCTAGATTTTTGATACACCAAAATACTGATTAGAAGTGGGTTTGGTCGCATTTTTTACTAACAGTCTAAACTGTCTGATATTAAGTGCCATTTAATCGCTGGCAATCAAGTTATTTGTGCGCTGGCGCGGACAGTTTGAGGACTGCCATCGTCACTACAAACGTGATTAGAATTATTCAGCGGGAGTTCATATGATTGATTGCAGGCTGAGTCAGATCGAATCGTTGATTTCGATCGCGCCTGTCTCCCCTAATTACAATTGCATTCAGACCAGTCCCCCTCAATTGCATCACTCTACTTATTACCAAATAGTCGATCGCGCCCGATACAGTTGCCGAGTGTGTCGCGATCTCGATCGCCATAACACGAACCAAGTCCCCTGTTTTTACTCAGAGAACTATGCGATTTTGGCAATTGACTTTTGTATCGTTCGAGGTAATCTGAACTGAGGATAACAAAGCCTAATTGCAGTTGGTTCGAGCTGCCCTCAGAAGTTGTGCGAACTTTGTCAATCTCTCTAAGGATAGAGGCATATTTTTGAAGTGCCGAGGTATTTTTCTCGATGCAGTCCGATTCCCCAGTCCAAATTCTGGAAACAAAATATCCACCTTCATTGATGCTGGAGTCCTTGACTACAAAGCTTTTGGATGGGGGATTTGCGTATTCCGAGGCGCGAGTCGTTTCCCTTAAAGAAGTCAACATATTCTGTCCTCCAAAAGTGTGTTTAGCGGTAGATACAGCCTTGGAGTCAGAGCTTCTGAAACTGCCAGCGACCTTGTTTATTTCGCCCATTCTTATTTTACCTATCTATCAGTTTGCCCTATTTCTGCGGCACTGCCATCCGCGATCGCACGGAATTTATATTCTGCGTGTTTTCCCTTACTTCCGGCAAGCCAGCAATTACATATCGATCCTATATCCTATCGGTGATACCACTTTCAAAAAAGAATCCAACTGTAGGCCCGTGCTTCAAACCTCAATAGTCTTCAGTCATTCCCATTCTTTCATCTAAAATCTAAAAGGGTATGACAGTTAGTCGATCGACCGCGAAACTGCACCGCTCAAGATTCTGTGGAAGATGGCGGTTTTTTCCCTGCATTGCGAATATTAATAATCTTGTTCAGCGCCTCAAACCAAAAAGCAGCGCCCATAGAAATAGCTAGGCCGCTCAATATCCAACCAAACAATTTTGCCATCAAAGCAGGCCACAATAAATTCCCCTTGGCATCTCGTTCTAAGCTGTTCTGTTCGCTCCATCCAAAAGGCAGAGCTACCTGATCCAAAGCTCGATCGACATCCTGTTGAACTTTTGTCAGACTGGTTAAATTATTTGATTTAGTCTTAGCATTGTTTGTCACCAACTGCTGAGCGTACAAATTAACAGTCGATCGCAACATCGAATCCTTCGACAACCGATTAATAATATGAATGCTATCAGCATTAGCAGCGACAGCGATCGCAGTTCCGAGCAAAATCGCTACCCCTCTGGCATTCCGCTTGTAAACGCCAGAAGCGCGCTCCATCGATTGGTCAAACCAAATTTCAATTTCTTTCTGAAACCGCTGCAACTGCTCTTGAGTATCTCCGCCGCCTTTTTCAGCCCGCTGCGCTAAAATATAAAGGCTGCGTTTCAAAGATTCTGGCATACTGTCCAAGGTTTCTTCAATTTGTTGATAAATCGGACTCTCCTCTTTTATCTCCATAATTTCTGCTACCGTAGCTTGACTTTTTTTAACAGTATTTAACAGATTGCTGAAACTCGGTTGCAGTTGCCCTAGCAAGGCAACCCGCTCAATTGGGCTGTCAAAACGAGCCTTCACAATTGCCATCTGCCTCTGAAATCCTCTCCCTCCCAGCTCGGTTTCTGGTAGATAAACCTGAGAATCCTTAATATAAAATCCTAGCTTTTCCGACATTCGATCTAAGCTGTTGTTCAAACTTCCTAAATTATTGTGATAATCTTCAACAACTCGATTAAACTCCGCCGTCAGCCACCCAAATTCTTGATCGATAATCGGTTTAGTAGAATCCGGCAAGTTCAAATTTGCTCCAATCAGTTTAATTTGTGCCAACTGTAAATTTTTAAATCTTTCCAATCTGGTTTTAGAGATAGATCCGATCAAACTTGAAACCTTTAAAGTATCCAAAAGGCTAGCAGAAAAACACTCGGCTGGAATATAAGAAGGCCCACTGGATTTATTGCCGAAAACATTTTTAGTACCCGTAACTGCGTGGTAAAAATCCCCCATGCGGTGCGTAACAGAGCGGAATCCCTCTGATAAAAGCCCCTTCGCTCCCTGATTCAAATCCTTGATAATCGGATTGGCGTAAATCGAATGGGCTAACTGTCCGACTCGCTTAGATTGCAGGGGCTCTTTCGCACCTTCGTTGCCGCCAGAAATCAGCACTTCGATCGATTTCTTTAAATGTTCCGCCCGCCACTGCAAAACAGTAGCAATCAGTTCCTGAATTTCCGAAGCTAGCAAGCTTAAAGTCAGGTAGATAAAGACTAAGCCAATGATAATATCTATAATTACAGGCAAGTTCATGGTATTTTCCTAGTCGCAAATAACTGCTGTCTAAGTTTACCTTCAGTTTGGGACGCTCAAAACTCTCTTAACTTATGTCAGAAATCTTTCCATTCCTAGGCCGCAAACCGAAAAATCGCTGGAATGACAGCTTTACAGACAAAGTGTGGATGCTGGCTTTTCTGTTGGCTGCGGTGCTGATTTTCGGGCTGAATCTGGGCGGAGTGGCGTTGCGGGATTGGGATGAAGGCATTGCAGCGCAGGTAAGCCGCGAAATTTGGCGGGGCAACTTAAATTGGCTGTATCCGACGATCGACTCTATGCCTTATTTCAACAAACCGCCGCTGGTACACTGGCTGATCGGGCTGTGTTTTGCAGCAGGCGGCGTCAGCGAATTCACGGCGAGGTTGGTACCGGCGATGCTGACGGCGGCTTCTGTGCCCTTGCTTTACGCCATTGGCAGGGAGTTGTTTCCCAGACGGTCGATCGCCATTTTTTCTGCCCTCGTTTATCTGACGCTGTTACCGGTGGTGCGGCACGGACGTTTGGCGATGTTGGATGGGGCGGTTTTGTGTTTTTTGCTGGGGGCGATGTGGTGTTTGCTACGATCGCGCCGCGACTTGCGCTACGCTTTGGGGGCGGGGATTGGGTTCGGACTCATTTGCCTGACTAAGGGCGTCATGTTGGGGCTGCTGTTGGCTGCTGTTGGCTGTATTTTTTTGGTTTGGGATACCCCGCGACTCCTCACTTCTGGGTATCTTTGGGGCGGATTGGCGATCGGAACTTTCCCAGTAGCTGCTTGGTATTTTGCCCAATGGCTGCACTACGGCCAATATTTCATCAACACTAATTTAGTTAACGAATCTTTCCGGCGCATTTCGGAACCTGTGAGCAGTCACAAAGGCCCGCCCTGGTATTATCTTTTAGAAATTTTAAAATTAGCTTGGCCGTGGCAGTTATTTTGGCTACAAGGGCTGTTTTGGAGTTGGGAAAATCGCAATTTTCCCGGGCCAAAATTAGTATTGGTTTGGACTGGAGTATATGTGCTGGCTATTTCTGTTATGAATACTAAATTGCCTTGGTATGTTTTGCCAGTTTATCCAGCTTTTGCTCTAGCCGTTGGCAGCTATCTCGCTGAAGTTTGGGAGCAACTGTCGGTGCCGCCAGAGCCAGTCAAAGAGGAAGCAGAAGAACATTTTGATGCTATTTCTTTGTTGCCTCATCCCGCGATTTTCGCAGTGCTGGCTATAGTTGGTTTTGTCGGCTGCATTTACTTCAGTGGCTTAGTGCAAATTGGGAAATACATTGTGCCGAGCGAGCGAGATTTGCAGTTAATGCTGGTATTTGTAGCTTTGACAATGACACTGGCGGCCGTGTTGCTGCACCGCAAAGATCGGCAGTTTATATTAGTTTTAATTTGGGGAACTTACCTGACGCTTTTGGTATTGGTCGCTTCAGATAACTGGGTTTGGGAACTGGCGGAGGATTATCCGGTTAAGCCGATCGCCGAAATTGTCCGCACAGGAACTCCGGCCGGTCAACAGGTGTTTACTTCTCACCGCTTGGGCCGTCCATCGCTGAATTTTTACAGTCAACGCCAAGTTATTGTCGCCGACGCGCCGACTCTCAAACAGAAATGGCAATCTCTTCCTCAACCTTATTTCCTGTTAGAAAAACCAGTTTTAAAACATTTAGGTTTGCAGAATGCTGAGATTGTCAAAACAGCGGACGATTGGGTTTTGGTAACTAAAAAGTAAGTTAATAGTGAACAGTCCCCTCCTTAGCGTGGGTGAGATAACTTTCCATTGTCTAATATTGCTTCAGATTGCCAGCCTTACCCGGAGCGGCATCGAATTTACGATCGCTCAATCGGACACAATCTAACCGCTAACAATCAACAGACTGCCTTTCTATTTTCAACGCTGTTTCGACTCTTTGATACTCGGCCTCAACCTGTTCTAAAAGCGCGCAGGCCGGATCGGGTAAAGGCTGGTTCACGTTTGTCCCGATGCGGCCCATGATTTCGAGTTCCTCGCACAGCTCAAACAAGCGAAAAGCACCGAGAGTACCGCTGATCGACTTTAAAGAGTGAGCCGATCGCCGCAAAGCCAGCGGATCGGCGTTGCCCAGGGCCATAGAGATGCCTCGCAGCAGTTCCGGAGCTGTTTCGAGGTAAATCTCGATCGCCTCGTCCAAAGCTTCGACTTCTCGCAGTCCCTGTATAATCTTGGGACTCAGGGAATTCTGGCTTTCTGACAAAGCCCGATCGAGATTTGATGCACCACCATTGACGACTGCCGGCGAATTGGGAATTGTCAGTTGTGGATTTCCCGCAAAAGCCACATTCGATCGCACTTGTAATTCACTCGTTCCTTCGATCTGTTCCGCCGGAGCATCAAAACAAACGATCGGCTGCGGGCGATCGAATGCGGAGTTTGATTGGGATTTACACGCAATCAAAGCTCGCACCAACTGCTCAATTGCGATCGGCTTGCTCAAATAGTCGTCCATCCCCGCAGCCATACACTCTTCGCGATCGCCCTGCATCGCATTTGCCGTCATCGCCACAATCCAAGGCCTCGTCGATTTTCGACTTTCGATTTTCGATTTTCGATTGTTAGATTCCTCGTCAGTCAATTTGGGATTTTGGATTCTGGATTTTCCATTATTAGATTGCTCATCAGTTGCGGAAACTTCTGATTCTCCCGTGTCATTTTCTAAAGTTAAATCTGCTGAAAATTGCTCGCGGATGCGGCGGGTAGTTTCCAGTCCGTCCATTTCCGGCATTTGCACGTCCATCAACACCACATCGTAAGGCTGGCGGCACAAAGCTTCGAGCACTTCGATACCGTTTCCCGCCACATCCGCGCGATACCCCATCCGCTGCAAAATTTGCAAAGCCACCTTCTGATTCACCAAATGATCGTCAGCCAACAGAATCCGCAGGGGTAAGTTCTCTGCCAGCACGGGTATACTTTGCAAGAAAGGCCCGCTGCTGCGCTGCCCTCTAAATTCAGGTGTCTGTTCTCCAAAAATATTGATTAAAACATTGTAAAGCTGAGATTGTTTGATCGGTTTATTCAAAAAAGCAGCAAAATCTACCTCAATAGCAGGGGTGTTAATGTCTTGCCTGCCGATCGAAGTTAGCATGACTAACGGCAACTTTTCGCAATCAGGATACCGGCGAATTTGCGCTGCTAAAGTCAACCCGTCCATTTCCGGCAATTGCATATCCAAAACTGCCAAGTCAAACTCCTCTTTAGCAGCCAGCCAATCTAAAGCCAAACGAGCCGAAGATGAAGCCCTAGCCACCATTCCCCAAGACTGAGCTTGGAGAGTCAAAATTCTGCGGTTGGTAGCATTGTCATCGACAATTAACACTCGCTTGCCAGCTAATTCAGGTTGAGAATTGCTCAAGTTAACTGGCAAGGAACTGTTGCAGCCAGAAACGATCGTGCTGAAATAAAAAGTAGAGCCAACGGATGTGGTATTTTGGCCGATCGGCTTATTGCTGAGTACCGATTTGCTATAGCAATATTTTTCGGCAATTTCGCAAGATTCTCCCCATCCCAAATCAAAAACTGCCGATCTAAAATCTGCGGGAGGATTGCCCGCCAGACTACCCATACTTTCCACCCACATCCTGCCGCCCATCATTTCGGCCAAACGCTTGCTAATTGCCAAACCCAATCCGGTACCGCCGTACTGGCGGCTCGTTGAAGAATCAACCTGGCTGAAGGATTTAAATAGCCGATCCATGCGATCGCTCGGAATGCCGATACCTGTATCTTTGACCGCAAATTGTATTTCGTATGCTTGGTTAATTGTTAGCGGTTCGCCATTAATTGCTGGCGGTTCTTTAACGTTGGCTGCCGGCACTGAAATCTTTTTTGCAGTCACCGAAACCACCACTTCTCCAGCTTGGGTAAATTTAACAGCATTGCTGAGCAAGTTGATTAAAATTTGCCTCAAGCGGGTGCTGTCGCCGATCGCCGTTGCTGGTACTGCACGATCGATCAAGTAACCCACTTCCAGTTTTTTTTGTGCCGCCTTGGCAGCTACCAAGTCTAGAGATTCCTCAATGCAAGTGCGGATGTCAAACGGATGTTCCTCCAAGTCCAATTTGCCCGACTCAATTTTCGAGAAATCTAGAATATCGTTGATTAGCGTCAGCAAGGCATCGCCGCTGCTGCGGATAGTTTCTACAAAATCGCGCTGTTCGCGAGTTAACCGGGTATCCAACAGCAAACCGGTCATGCCGATGACTCCATTCATCGGAGTGCGAATTTCGTGGCTCATGGTGGCTAAAAATTCGCTTTTGGCTCTAGTAGCCGCCAGTGCTTGATCGCGAGCTTTTGCCAAATCTACGTCTGTTTGCTGGCGTTCGAGTTCGCTTCCCACCCACTGAGCCATCAGTTTCATCAACTCTCTGTCTACAACTCGGAACGGTTCTGTCACAGGAGTTGGAGAAAAGAAGCACAGAGTGCCGTAAACTTCACCTGCCACCGTGACGGGAATGCCCATGTAAGCTTCGATTTTGAAGGCTGGAGCCTCCGTGTTGAAGGACAAACCCGAAAATCTCACCGACTCAAAGTAAATCGGTTCTTTTGCCATTGCCGTAGCCACGCAGAAAGTTTTTTCCAAATCATAGATTTGTTCTTTGACGATCGACCCGTCCGGACACTCAACAGCCATTATTTGATAGTTGTCGCCTTGAATGGAGGACAAAATTCCCACGGACAGACCTAACTGCCGGCATCCCATTGCCAGCAGTTCTTGGAGGCGCAAATCAAAGGTTGAGAGGTGGTTGAGGGGGTCTGTACGGGGAGCCGAAGTCACTTGGTACAAAGCTTTAATTGCAGCTTCGCTTTCTCGGAGTTCTTGTTCTGTTTGCTTGCGCACGGTGATGTCGCGGGAAATGCCGATAATTTCTTGCACTTCGCCGGTTTGGGGATCGCTGATCGTGCGGCCGGTGGTTTCAAACCAAATGTATTTGCCGTCTTGGCGGCGGATGCGGTAGCTGACGGTGTAAGTAACAGGGAGCGCCAGCACTTTCCAGTGAGCTTTGGCGATGATTTCTAAATCGTCGGGGTGGAAATAATCGTTGGGGACACGGCCGATGAGTTCGGAAGGTTCGTATCCCAGCAAAGCGCGGCTGGCGGGCGAGACGTAAACAAACACGCCTTTGGGGTCGTGTCTGGTGATCATATCGGTTGAGTTCTCTGCCATCAACCGATAGCGGCCTTCGATTTCTAAGCGTTCGACTTGAGAATTGGTCAATGCTTCTAGCATTCGGTTGATGGTGTCGGCTAAGCTTGCGAGTTCATCTCCTCCGCCCATTTCAACGCGCAAGTCTGGGTCGCCGTTGGCTGCGATGTTGCTGACGCTGGTACTCAAGGAAGCCAATCTCGCCAAGACTAATTTTTCTAGCAACAGCAGAGCGATCGCGCTAAATATTAAACCTACTGCCAGTATTGATAAGGTAAACAGCTCCAAGGTAGCCTGACCTTGGCGGTAGATGATGCGCTCTGCCTCTACTCGCAGCAGCAGCGCTAGGTTGCCGTGGATGTCGCGAATCAGGGCGTATCCTGCGACTAAGCTGTCGCTGAGCGGCTCGACTAAAATTTCTACCGATTTGAGGTGGGAAATTTTTAGTTTGAGATTTTCCAACTCTTGCCTAGATCGAGCCATCGCCTTGGCGCCGTGTCCGGAGTAGTTCGTGGCTCCCACTTTAAAATCTAAACTCGGCAATCTAAAATCCACTGACAAGTGAGTCAGTTCTGAAAGTAAACCGATTTCGCTGCTGTCGAGGTAGCGTCCCAGGATCAGCGTCCCGCGCGGTGGCCCTTGGGCGTTGCTGTTGAAGATCGGCTTTGAAGAAATCAGCAGCGTGGCTTCTGGGAGGGTGAGGACGCCTGTTTTGGCGGGGCCGCCAGAACCTGTCGAGTAGTCTAGCACCGCGTCCGTCAAGTGCTGTTTTAAGCTTTCGGGAATCGGGATTTGGGTTTTGGATTTCAGGTCGAAACCTTTGCTGAAGATCGTCTGACCGTTGGAGTCCAGCAGCACCAACAAGTTTAGTCTCAAGTAAACAAATGTCGAATCGACGAAATTTGACTTGACAAAATCCTCGTTACGTGTTTCGACGAAAGAGTAAGTATCGTCCCAATCGGCGTAATCTTGGGCGCTGGTGTTTAAATTCGACAAGTCGTCATCTAATGCGTCCAAAGCCCGTGCGACATCCTGGCGGACGTACTGTGCCTCCAGGTTGTGAAAATCGTGCAGCAAAATACTTGATGCAGTGGCATAGAGAACCAGAATCAGGCTGATCAGCGCTGCACCGATGATTAATAGTGTCTTTTTTCGGAGTTGCATGGCGTCGCCCTCCTCACGGTGCTACTAGGCAACTAGCCAGGAGAGGTTTGAGACTTAGGTTGTTTAGCATTGGCGATCGCAGGGCCTGCGTGTTTTGACTGTTGTGGGCTGACTTGGCAAAGCCCTTGGTATTTCCAAGGTATCCGGTATGTTGCCCCCCACAGTCAGTGTAGTATTTTCACAGCTTTAGTTCCCTATTATGCACAACCTATGAGCTACCAGTTATGATCTGATGACCTACAAGTTGTGACCTGACGATCGGCATTTTCAAAATAAACGAGCGATCGAACTTAAAAAAGTTCGCGTTTGATACTGACGCAGCGAGGGCGGCGGGCGGTTGGGAGAACAGGCGTGCTGGGTTGAGAACCCTAACTATTACTATACCTAAAAAATATTGAGGAGAGAGCGGACTGACGCGTCTAGTTTGGCCCGCAAAAAGGTTCTGATTCCAGGAGCTTTTTTGATTTTTGTCGTTCTCTAGCAATCCTTGCAGGAGTTGTGGAATGGGTCGAAAAGCCAATTTAGCGTCGAAGCCTAAACCAAGTTCATAACTGACCAAAAAATTGCTCTAGCAGAGGTAATTAATATCCGCAGACTTTCCGTTTACATCCGAAAAAAATAAAAAATCCAAAAATTCAAAAATTATGCTTTTCATTTTTCAATTTTAAATAAATCAAAACTGCTAATTAAGATGTATCAATTCACAGTTTGCACCATCCTCAAAAAACAGCTAGAAGCGGATTTGCCGATAACATTATACACTACCAACAACTTAAATAAACCCGTTCCCACTTCCCGATAAAATCATTTACTAACATTAGTGCCTGATATCAGTAGAAACTCACATCAGGCACTATCTGCAATCCGATCGCAACTTGAGTCTTTTTTATCGGATGACGGCTAAAGCACCGGCGCCTGCGGAGGCGACTGCCGAGGAAAGAGCGGTGAAAAACAGCCACCAAGAGGCAACTTCTGCTGCTTTCCGGGTTTCTTCTGCTTGTTTTTCGGCTTGTAATTTGATGCTTTCGAGGCGAAGCTGCGCTTCTTGCTGCAAGCGTTCTGCTCTTTGCAAGACGCTGTTGCGGCTTCTTTCAATTTGATCGATCAAGCGGTTGGCATCTGCTTCGGAAATGTCCTCCCGAGAACTAATTAGTGCTACTAAAGTATCGCGGTTGAAGTGACCCAGCCGATCGCGCAAAGCGTCAAATCCGGCTTGCGGGTCGTCAAATAACTTCCGCACGTCCCGCGTAATGCCTTCGTAGTTGAGTTCAGGGCGATCGAGCGAATTGAGGTAATCCCGAACTTTTCCGAGAATCCCGTCAATTACCGACTGAATACCCTCCTGTATTTTCTGAATTTGGAGTTGGAACTCGTCACGTACCGACAAAATTCCATCGACAATGCGAGTGGCTTCTGCTTCCGAAATATCCGGCCGCTGAGACAGCAGAGAAACAACTGTAGCTCGATCGAGGTGTGACAAGCGCTCGCCCAAACTGTAAGCGCCGACTTTCGGGTCATGCAGCAGCAGTTGCAAGTCGCGCTTGATGGCTTCGGGATTTAATTCATCCTTGCCCGTATTGCGCAAATAATCTTCTAAAACACTCTGGAAATCGTGCACTTGGCTTTGCATCCGCTTTGCCAAACGGCGCGGCGCTTTCACAATCGAGCCGAGAGTTTCCTGCACTTGGTCGATAACTTGATTGACTTGTTCCTCACTCAAATCTTGTCTCTGAGAAAGCAGTTTTACCAAAGTATCGCGATCGACTTGAGACAGGCGACCGCGCAGCGCTAAAGCTCCTTCTTTGGGATTTTCCAGCAGTTTTGTCAAATCCCGCTTAATCCCTTCAGGATTGAGTTCTGATTTGCCAGTATTGCGCAGGTAATCTGCAAGGGCGGTGGTGGTATTGTCGTACTGATCCTTAGCTTTTTCGGCCAATTTTTGCGGCGCGTGCAGCGCGCTGTGCCAAGTTTCTTCGGCGCTGTCGAGAAGCTGATTTACTTGGTCTTCGCTGAGGTCTTTCCGCTGAGATAGCAATTTTACCAAACTTTCGCGATCGAACCTAGAAGCTCTAGCTCTCAGCGCCCACATTCCCGCTTCCGGGTTGTCCAGCAGCGTTTTGAAATCGCGCTTGATGCCTTCGGGATTGAGTTCTTCTTTGCCCGTAGACTTCAAGTATTCTTGCACTCTTTGCCACTGGTTGTCTAGTCGAACTTGCGCTGCTTCTTGGACACCTTTAGCATCTGCTAAAACTACATCTCGCGTCCTTTCCAACTCTTGAACAATCTGTTCTACTTCCTGAAATCCGAAGTTTTCGCGACCTCTGAGAATTTGCACGAAACTGTCGCGGGTGTAAGGAGAAAGCCGATCGCGCAACTGTTCGTAAGTAGCGTCGGAATCCTCTAATATTTTTTTGAAAGCGCTCCCGATACCTGCTGCGGTGAGTTCCTCTTTCGGCGTCAGCTTCAAATAAGTTTCCAGCCGCCACTGCAAATCGCGAGCTTTTTCTTGCTCCTCGGCAAAGATCGCGGTTTGTAAAACTCGCTGTCTAATTGCTTCTAATTCCTGGGAAATTTCTTTTATTTTGTCTTGGGTAAAAACCCCTCGGCTCGCCAGAATTTCCGCAAAATTCGCCTGTTTTAGTTTTTCTAATTCGCGGCGCACAGTTCCTGGATCGGCCGTAGGATCGTAGAGCACGTCACGAAATTCGCGCTCGATCGCTTGGGGGTTCATCTGCCACGAATAAGTATTGAGCAAGTAGTTTTCTACGTCGGCGCGAATAGGGCTGTAAGTTTCGGGTTCGCCTTTGACTTGAGCGGTAATTTTATCAGTTTGCTGAGTAACTTTGTCTTTAGCTGCTTTGAGCTGACCGACTACTTTTTCAACATCTAAGTCTGAAATATCCGTGCGACCCAATACTATTCCCATTAAAGCATTGACTGCCATTGTCGTTGCTTGGGACATCATGGTCGGGCTTTGTCCGGAATTTTGACCGCCCAGATTGCCGAGGACTTTTTCTACCCTACTTGCCAATGTATCTGAGACCAAATCTCCCGATTTTGCAGATTTGAGATAGTCTACTAATTGGGCGATACCGTCTGATGGCTGCCCTTGTTTTCCTACTTGTTTCCAAGCATCTTGGAGTTGGTCTACAATGCGGTTTACGTCGCGTTTTGATAAGTCCGATCGCGAACTTACTAAATCTACGAGAGTTTGCCGATCGAGATTAGGCAAATTTTCGCCAGCGATTGCTTTGAGTTGGGGATCGTTGAGCAATTTTTCAAATTCGCTGCGCATCCCTTTGATGTCTAATTCCGGCGGTTTGAGGCTTTGGATGTAGTCTTCGACGTTTTCGCGCAAGCTTGTGGGGTCGATCGCGCTACCCAGTTCGTGACCCACTGCTGCTGCTGCTGCTTTGGCTGTGGCGACGACTTGGTTGCTAGCTGCTTTTGCGCCGATGGCCGAGGCTGCGGTGCCGACAATGGCTTGAAAGCCTGATGTCGCGGTGTTGACGACGGAACCGATCAGGGAACCGACGGTAGTGGAGCTCACCCAGACGAGCATTGAGAAATAGGCGGCCCAGACGACTAAACCGACGATCGCACCTAAACCGGGACTGCTAATCAAGCTCAGCTTAACTGCCAGCAAGCAAGCGAAAAATAAAGCGACGGTGACGGTGATTAGCGTCCAAGTGCCTACTTTTCTGCCGATGTGGCGGACTGGGGAGCTGCCGCTATCCGAGCGGTTGCCGTCGTCATGGGATTGTCCCATGTAGGAAAGGCCTGCAGCTACTGATAAATTTGTTAGCAAGAGTTGGAAAGCGCAGGCGAGCACGACTCCAGCTATCAAGGCGATAAAAAATTGCGGCCCGGAATAGAGGAGTGCTGCGTCTTCTGCTGTGTTTGTAGTAGTCTGCTCTACTGGCACTTGGGCCAGCCAGAATCCGATGTTATACAGTTGTGGATTTATTGGCAAATTTTGATACATAGTATATTCCTCGTTAAGGGGTGGGTGCGCGCGATCGTTGGCGCGAGTTAACTAATGTATAGTTTTAGACTCATGCCCCCAATGGCAAGCATCGCCTTATTGACGAGCTAAAGCATCCCCCTACAGTTGGAAGTGTAGAAATATGTCTGCGGCCGGCTGTCTATTTAGGGATATTTGTGATATGTAAGTTGGCAGTTGTTAAATTGTTAGTTCTAAGTTATCAGTAAAGCGCGCTGCGGCGCATCCGAGATAGATGGTAGTAATGGTAAATCGGATTAAAATAATTGCAGAGGAAAATCTTTGGTAGAGCGATATTAAGAGTCGCCACAGAAGCCCAGACAAATTGTTCGCAATTCATCTACCAAGGCCATAGCAAATTAGCTTTCAAGGAATTCGATAGTGCAGCGAGAAAGTCATGCAATTATTATTGGCGGCAGTTTAGCAGGACTGTTGGCTTCTAGAGTATTATCAAAACACTTCGACCGAGTAAGTATTGTTGAACGAGATTTTTTCCCAGAAAAACCCGCACCTCGCCCCGGGATTCCTCAATCCTGTCACCTTCACATCCTTTTAAATCGGGGGAAAATCATCCTAGAAGAGTTTTTTCCCGGCTTGGAAAACGAACTGGTAGCTGCTGGTGCTCCTAGTTTAGATCCGAGGTCGATCGGGTGGTTTAGTCCGGCGGGTTGGGCCCCACAATTTAGCCCGGATCTAAATGATTTAATTATGTTCAGTCGGGATTTAGTTGATTGGCAAATTCGCCGCCGCTTGGCTGAAAATACGAACGTGCATTTTCTCCAAGGAGGCACAGTAACGGGACTCCTGACGAATGCCTCGCGCGCGGAGGTTACTGGGGTGTCGGTGCGTTTTCGCGATCGCCACAACCCGGGTAAAATCCATGCAGAAAATTTGTATGCAGATTTAGTAGTCGATGGAGGCGGCAAAGTTTCCAAAACACCTCAATGGTTGAAAAGTTTGGGCTATGAACCTCCGCAAGAAACCGTTATCAATGCTTTTGTCGGCTATGCAACCCGCATCTATAAATGCAGCGGTAAATTGTCAGACACAGCGCCAGTATTTGTGTCAACTGCACCGCCATTTCGCACCCGTGGCGGTGGAATTTTCCCGATCGAAGGCAATTGCTGGCTGGTGACTCTCGGCGGGGGCGATCGCGATTATCCTCCCGCCGACGAAGCAGGTTTTCTAGAATTTGCCCGCACTCTACCAACCCCGACAATTTATGATGCGATTAAAGACGCAGAAGCAATAACACCTATTTATAGCTATCGAGGTACAGAAAACCGTTTGCGCCACTACGATCTCCTCCCTCGTTACCCTGAAAACTTAATAATTATCGGTCATGCAGTTTGCGCTTTCAACCCGGTTTACGGCCAGGGAATGACCGTTGCTGCACTGGATGCTCAGATGCTAGATGGGTGCCTGCAAAAGCAAAGAGAGCGGTATCCAGAAGGCGATTTAACAGGCTTTGCGCGACAATTTCAACAAAAACTAGCAAAATTACACACTATTCCTTGGACGTTTGCCATCAGTCAGGATTCCCGCTATCGCGGAAGTACGGGTGCAAAACTAAACCTTGCTACGCGGCTGACAATTGATTACATGGATCTAGTGTTAAAAGTCCTGGTCGGAGATGCTAAAGTTTGTCAAGCATTTTTGGAAGTTCTGCACATGATTGAGTCGCCGACTGTACTTTTTCATCCCAGTATTGCGGTTAAGGCGATCGGACAATTAGTCACCGGAAGTCAGAAGGCAGAATTAAAATAAAGAGTTTATACAGAATCAGGTTATTTTTGCCAATTCTATTTTTTCACCCCCCATGAAGGAAGATAAACGCAGATGAAATCCTATTCATCTGCGTTTATTTAACCTGATATTATGTTTCCTCGAACCTGGATGATAAAAAGCGTGACTTTTGCGACTGCGGTTTTCGAGTATTTCACGTCATAAGATGGGTAAAAGCCCATTTTGTACCTAATTGTTGGTTTGTGAAATAAAGTATTAGATTTATTGCAAAAATTGTTTGTAGTCAGGACTTACTCACAGGACTCAAGAAACCGGATTTTTTACCCATATCCCTCGCACTTCACGCTATCTTGTCGGAAAAAAAATCGGTTTCTGCATCCTAGACTAATATAGACTTGTGCAATTCTCACTTACCAGCCAAACAATCTAATTGTTCTTGCATTTGGGCAGTAACTCGCTCGAAACAAGCATCAACATAATCGCGATCGCGCGCCGCCTCCGAACCGTACCTCTCAAATACAATCGGTTCGCACACGCGAGTCCGAATTTGCACGGGTAAAGGTAGGTTTGGCAAAGGCCCAATACTCAATCCCCAAGGCAATCCCAAATACACCGGCAATACTACCGGATCGATGCCAAATAGCCACGGCATCCCCAATTCATGCAATTGCTTTGCTTGTTCGTACAAATCGGCCAAAACTATCAAAGTATCGTGGGCACCGTGGGAGATAATTGGTACAATTGGCACTTCTTCTCGCAATGCTAATTTGATAAATCCCTTGCGTCCCGCAAAGTAGATTCGATCGCGCAAGTGGTGGGGGCGAAAAACATCTTGGGCGCCGCCCGGATAGACGAGAACTGGGGCATTTTTCCGCAAAGCTGCGATCGCCATTTTCGGATGCGCCTTGAGGGCTCCACACTGAACCGCCATGCTAGCAACATCAGGAGAAACTTGCCAAACCGTCGGGTGCATCAATCCGTAGGCCAAGCGTTCGGTTCCGTACCTGCGGAACCATTCGTAGAGGAACATAAACATATCTGGAGCGGCGATTCCCCCGTTGTGAGAACCGACAACGAGCATTTTTCCGCTCGCGGGCACGTGGTGCCAGCCGTCGCTTTGTACGCGAAAATAGTAGCGGTACAGCCATTCCCAGATTGGCAACAAAAGCTGAATGAAGTCGGGATTGCGATCGTCTAAAGATAGACCGTCAAAGGGATAGTTAGAGGATTTTCCGTCTTTTTTGTTAGTAGTTTTTGTCACTGCAAAAATAATATTTAACGCTTTGGTCATTATATAGCAGAAGGAAGAAAGCTTGAGCTATCGAGGAGAGAAGGAAAAAGGGAGCATCTCAGTTTCACTTTTACTCTCTTTGTGTGAGAGCATCGCCGCGAGCGGAATAAAAAAAAATACTAGGATTAAATGCTCCCATTCAGAAGGAATCTAGTGCATTAGTTTCAGAAATTTAAAACATCCTAACCTTCGCTCGCGGTTGCTATATCAATATCATTAAATCATAATCTGTGCAAATATTTGGTTTCTGATTTGAGCCGGCTGATTTTGTTCGGAGGTTTTGTGCAGGTTGTCTATTTTGTTGGCTAAACTGGCCCCCTGTATCTTTATTAAACAGACAGGCGCTCGAACCGCAGCAGGCACAGTAAAGCGTCAGCGAGTAAATACAAAGAAACCATCCAAGTTCCTTACTTAAGAGCCAGAACCAAGGGCACCTGAAGTAGAGGAACTACAAGCCGGCGTTGCGACGACTAGAATCCTTAATGGAAATGTCTCCACAGGAACAAAACTGTTTGGAAACAGCTACAGCAAATGTCCTTGGCCGATCGCGCGGCGGCTTGAGCCACAAAAACCCAACCCGGTCTAAAGCCGATGGGTTTCTGTTTTGCAAGATTGTATCAAATTGACGCCAGCCATCGGGTTAATGCTAGCGATTTGCGGTGTTTGCCGCAATATTAAGTAAGGTGCGATCGACAGTTGAGTTATGCGAGCGAGATCGAAGAACTGTATGTGGCTTGCGACACCCGACTGGGACGATGGGGTCGATCGCACCAATCGTCTCCCACTCAGAATATTGGAGCATCTCAAGCACCATCTCGCTCTCGAAGCTGCCAAGAATTTACCTGAAATGCAGCCAAATATTACTCAACTGCAATAACTGGCAGCTAAATGGTTTAACGAACACCTGACAAGATATTGACGGATAACAAATGACTTGCATTCCTAGTAAACGGCCGCGGATTTAAACAGTTAACTGTTAACTGTTGACTCCTCCACTCTCCCGCTCCCCCACTCTCCCCGCTCTCCCCTCTCGTCTTCTCCCCCTCCCCGGCTCTGCCATAAGAGCAATTTATAGGTGTAGCAGCTTAATTTGTCTTGGCTTAACTCTCAGCAAAAATTAAATTATATAGAAAAAACTTGACTTATACCCATAAAAAATGTTACATAGAGCTTTTTCCTGGAAGACAAATCGATTTTTTTGCTATATTGACCTGCAATAAAGATAATAGTTTTGATGAGATGAGGAGTTGAACGGAATGAAAAACTTGAGTTACTGGAACAAACCCGCTGCATTGCTGGGCGCGATCGCGATCGCAGCCGGAAGTTTGCAAGCGAATGCGATCGGTGTTGCCGCCCCATCAACATCCACTGCCAGTCAGGATGCTGAAAATAGTTCATTTGAAGATAGCGCCACCTTTCAAATAGCCCAAGCTGGCAACATTTGCCGCAAAGTCACTCCCAAAGAAGGTTTGACCGTTCGCCAGAACCCAGACCCCAAATCCCCTAGAGTTGGCGGTGTAGCAATTAACACTCAGGTAACGGTACCCCAAAGCGCTAGTTCAGTTAAAGCCTCCGACGGCCGCCTCTGGATTCAAATTACCGCTCCCGTAAAAGGGTATGTAGCTACCGGATACCCCAACAACGAGGCTAATTTAGGTTCCTGCACGACAGCCAGCACCACAATTAGTCAAACTCCTTCCCCAAGTCCGGCACCGGCACCTGCTGCGACACCAGCACCAGCACCAGCGCCGACACCGCGTCCAAGTCCAAGTCCAAGTCCTGCACCAGCGCCGACACCGGCACCAGCAGCGACACCAGCACCAGCACCAGCACCAGCACCAGCACCAGCACCAGCACCAGCACCAGCACCAGCACCGACACCAGCACCAGCACCAGCACCGGCACCGGCACCGGCACCAGCACCAGCACCGGCACCAGCACCGGGCCCCGTAAGTCTGTGCCGTCAAGTAGAACCTCGCGTAGCGCCAAGGGGTCTAGCTATCCGCACGGAGCCTTCCAAGACTGCTGCGGTTAAAGGTGGCGTACCGGCTAACGGTCAAGTAACGCTTGTACCGAATTTCCAGTTAGTGAAAGATAAGAATGGAGAAGACCGCAATTGGGTTGAGATTTCAGCCCCTGTGGCCGGATTCATCTCAGCGGGAAATTTAATCATGTGCAAGTAAACTTCTGAGTTCGATCGCTCTTTTTAACTAAAAGAGCGATCGACACCGAAAATAGTTTTAAGATTGTCGCGCAGCAAGCGAACAAAGCCCAGCCCAGACTGCTTCCTGGACTTACATGAATAACTTATTTCTGCCAGGAAGCAGCGGTAGCGAATCTTTCTAGGCCTATGTTTTTCGTCGGTTGCATCAAGTCCTAACTTGGTTCCTCGCAACGCACGCGGAATGAACGAATTTAAGCAAAAAGCCGATCGACTTTTCTACCTACAGAGGCCGCTTGCCCAATCTTGGTGTCCGCGATTTGGTTGACACTTCGATTGTCTGCCAATCCAGACAATTTCCCACTTATTTTGCCTGAGTCTGAGTTCGAGGCGGTGCCGCATTCCAGCAACAGAATCGTCAGCTAAACCGACGACGGTTTGGACAATTACGGCTGTTTCTCGCGTGGGATATTCAACCGAAATTTGGTCGCTTTTTCTGCCTTCAGATTCTCGGTCACTGCTAAAGAGTTTTGCTGCGATATCTTTGGGGTTGGAGACGGTAATTTTGCGATCGGCAAGGAACTGTTTAGCGTTAATTGCTTCGTAGTTCGATCGGGCGGCGGGCTGCCCCATTGCTGCGATGGGAAGTTGGATGCAGGCGAAAATAGCAAGGAAAAAGAGCGATCGCTTCACAAGTGATTTGTTCATGAGACTTGAGTTTGTGCGAGAAATTTTTGTCTCCGAGCTACGAAAGTCACCAAATCTGCTTCGGTGGATTGAGTTTGCTGCCAGGAGGGGCGGGCAAGCAGGCGATCGCACCAAGCTTGAATTTTAGGATAGCCGTCTAGGGACACACCAACCCAGGGCAGCAAAGGTATGACGGTGCCGGCAACGCACTCGGCAAACGTCACATTGTTGCTACCGAAAAAAGGGCGATCGTCCAACAAACCTTCAAAGAATTTCAACACAGTATCGACTTTTTCCTTAGCCTTTTCGATTACCTGTGGTTCAGGAATTCCCCATCCCATTATTTCACTGCTGAGGGGGTCAAGTCCCGGCAGAAGTTCGTTAACCGTGACCAATTCTACCATCTTCACAACTGCCAAATCTTTCGGCTCTTTCGGCAGCATTGCCGGTTCGGGATACTTCGTTTCTAGATAGTCAAGAATTGCTAGAGACTCGACCACAGTGAAGTCATCATCGACCAAAACAGGGATGCGGTGAAAAGGATTCATTGCCACAAATTCAGGCTGCAAGTGATCGCCGTCCAAGTGGATTTCTACCAATTCAAAGTCGAGGTTTTTTTCTAAGAGGGCGATCCAGACGCGGCGGGAGTTGGGGGAAATGGGAGCGTGGTAAAGTTTCATAATTGGTGTTTCTGGTTATTCAAAGGTAATAAAAGCCACATTTTGATTATGCACCTTAACTGTCATTTGATTTATTCTCTCCAACTTTGTCCTCTCCAGTGTCACCGTCTCCACTGTCGTCTAAATTTTTACTTTCATCTGAAGCTTCATAATTATCCATAATTTCCAGTAATAAACGCTTTAGATTCTGCTCCGGTGGGCGTTTTTCAAATTCTGCGTGCGTGTAAATCCACAGCAACACAACTTCTTGTTTTGTAATATCTAACAAATATATAAGTCGCCCCTGTTCAGTGGATCCGCGAAGCTGAGGCATTTTAAACTCCAACTTCCACAGTTCCCATCCATCACGGCTACTGCCTTTTGGCCAAGGTTCTAAATGTCCCAACGGTGGACGGGGACGGGGGTCAACGCTCAAAATTCTGAGGAATTTTTGGAGTAATTCGACAAATTTTACTAATCCTGCCTGATTCTTACGATAGCGATCGCGGATTAGTTTTTGCTGAGTTTTATCAAAGTTCTTCGAGAGCTTGATATGAAATTGCTCTGATCCGTTCACAGGCCTCCTCCGCCGTCATCGCCTCGCTAGTTTCCAACCCGGCAAAAGTTTCCTCCAGGGCTTCGGATAGTGCTTTTTCATAAGCAATATCTTCCCGTTCAATCGCACTCAAAATTGCATTAAGAAGACGTTGAAATGCTCCAGCGTAAGCTATAAAAGCGTCTTGCTCACCTTTGATTGCAATTGAAAATAAAGAAAAAGCCAAATAAAAACGCCCTAACAATTCAATCAAAACTCCCTTAATTCCTTGAGGGGGTTCAATTAAGGCATAGGCAAAAATTTTGAGTAATTCTCGCGTGTCAGCGGGAATCTGCTCCCAACGAGCCTCAACTATCACAGCTAAATTGTTTGCTTTTTGAGCCAGTTCCCAAAAACGTGAGGCGCTGGACGTGCGTGGCTGAAATATCTGCCGAATTTCGCTGGGGCTAATTGTGATGGTGGCTGACATTTGCCTGACCTCTGCTCACTTTACGATTACTCAGTCATCCTCAGTATATCATCTAAACAAACTTCTGAAAATCCTGTCATTGACTGATTATTGGCTTATTGTGACTTCCTGACGCACAGACGATGTAATCGCCTCTACTAGAAATAATCGCTCACTAAGTGACAACTTCTGGGTTAATTCAACTAATTCTTGAAACGATATTTTTTTGGATGTTTCTGAAAATTTATCATTCTGAGCTGCCGAAGAAACCTCACCATAACTTAAAGTTTTGACTGAAGTATTCTGCTCTAAAGTTGTCGTCATGTCTGCGTGGAGAAGCTCTAAAAATTTAATATCGTTCCCTAGATCGGCAGCCTCATCCTCATCTACATCTTCAATTACTTGCAAACGTTCTTGATAGGCATTGATTTGATGTTCAATGGCTTCTATAATAAACCTTAAATCTTTAAATGATAAATTCATGATACTTGCCTTCGTAAGAATAAATACTCATTTGCCGACTTGAGTTTAAAATACCCAAAAGATTGTTTTTTTCTATGCAGGTAGTTTGATATAAAAAAGTAATAAAATATACTATTAATTATAGTAGTAGGTTGGGTTTGTCTAGTAACACCCAACCTTCTATTAACTTATTCTATTTTACAGAAAAATGTGCCTATGAGGTAAAGTGCCTCTTTGTATTTTTCTAGAGTCATCGGTCTACTTGGCTTGAATAACCAATGACCAGCACGGTCATTCACTAATTCCAATTCTGGTGGAATGTCAGTGCCGAATTCTAATTTATACCAATTTTTTCCTGAGCCGGGACTCTCAAAGGTTGATATTCCTTCTGACCGAGACATTCCTCCTGACAACCTTCCTTCTTCTAAAGTAAGCATAACCCATAATTCATCTTGCTGTTCATAAACAGTAATATCTTTATTGGGTCTGACATTATCCATTCTAGGCGAACTAGCATTCCCCTGTCGATACAGTGCAACGGGTGTTGTATTCATAATTAAGTCCTCATAGGAGAATAAAGCCGTAAAAACCAAAAAAGCCGAGGCAGTGATGCCCCGGCTTAGGTTACAGTATTTTATTTAATTTTTGGTTTGGTTCGATCTTAAAACTTCTGTTTGAAGATGTCAAGAGTTTCCTGGGTTCTCAATATGTGGAATTATTGAGGAGCGGAATGATGAGAAACTATCACGTTCCGTTCTGTAACAATTATCAATATAACAGGGCGGGCCCTAAAGCCCGCCCCATCAAACGATCGACTATCGACTTAGTAATCGAAGTCGCCGCCGCCCATGCCGCCGCCAGCGCCAGCAGCAGCAGCGCCATCCTTCGGTTCAGGCTTGTCAACGACGATGCACTCAGTTGTCAGCACCATACCAGCAATAGATGCGGCATTTTGCAGAGCAGAACGAGTCACCTTCGCGGGGTCAACGATACCAGCTTCAAACATATCGACAAACTCATTTGTCGCTGCGTTGAAACCGACGTTGAACGGCTTTTCTTTGACGCGCTCAGCAATCACAGCGCCGTTCAAACCAGCATTTTCAGCAATCCGCTTCAGAGGAGCAGCCAGAGCCCGTGCCACAATCAAAGCACCGGTCAATTCTTCGCCCTTCAGGCTGCTGTTAGCCCACTCTTCCAATTGAGGAGTCAGGTGAGCCAAAGTTGTACCGCCGCCAGGAACAATTCCTTCTTCTACAGCAGCTTTGGTAGCGTTGATCGCATCTTCAAGACGCAGTTTGCGATCCTTCATTTCTGTTTCCGTAGCCGCGCCGACTTTGATCACTGCGACGCCGCCAGCCAATTTGGCCAAACGTTCTTGCAGCTTCTCTTTGTCGTAGGAAGACTCGGTTTCGTCCATTTGACGGCGAATTTGTTCGCAGCGGGACTTGACGGCGACTTCGTTACCTTCGGCAACAATTGTGGTGCTGTCTTTGGTGATGGTGATGCGGCGGGCTTTGCCGATCATGTCGAGCTTGGTATTTTCCAGTTTCAAACCGGCGTCTTCGGTGATTAGTTGACCGCCGGTCAATACGGCGATATCTTCTAACATGGCTTTGCGTCGATCGCCAAAACCGGGTGCTTTCACAGCAGTCACGTTCAACACACCGCGCAGTTTGTTGACAACGAGGGTAGCTAAAGCTTCTTTCTCAATGTCTTCTGCAATGATCAACAGCGGGCGGCCGGAACGAGCTACTTGTTCGAGCACGGGTACTAAATCTTGTACCAGAGCGATTTTCTTGTCTGTCAGCAAGATGAACGGTTCTTCGAGAATCGCTTCCATCCGTTCGGTGTCGGTGACGAAGTAGGGAGAAATGTAGCCTTTGTCAAAGCGCATCCCTTCGGTGATTTCCAATTCGGTGGTCATAGACTTCCCTTCTTCCAGGGAAATCACGCCTTCTTTGCCCACCTTGTCCATTGCGTTAGCAATCATTTGACCGACTTCATCGTCGTTACCAGCAGAGATGGAGCCGACTTGAGCGATGGCTTTGGAATCTTCTACTTGTTTGGCGTGTTCGGCAATTTTTTCTACCAAAAACGTGGTTGCTTTGTCAACACCGCGCTTGAGGGCGATCGCATTTGCACCGGCTGCTACGTTCCGCAGGCCTTCTTTGACCATTGCGTGGGCGAGCACGGTAGCAGTGGTCGTACCGTCGCCTGCTGCGTCGTTGGTTTTGGAAGCAGCTTGACGAATTAGAGCAACGCCTGTATTTTCTACGTGGTCTTCTAGTTCGATTTCTTTGGCGATGGTAACGCCGTCATTGACGATTTGAGGAGCTCCGAATTTCTTTTCGAGAACCACGTTACGGCCTTTGGGGCCGAGGGTTACAGCCACTGCTTCGGCCAAAATGTCCATACCGCGTTCGAGGGCGCGACGTGCATTTTCGTTGTAGATGATACGCTTAGCCATAGTTTTTGGGGATGAGAAGGTTTGAGATTTTGGATTGGGGATGATGGATTTTAGTCATTTGTCCCGTGTCATTAGTTGTTTGGCGGCGTTCGCTTTAAACTAATGACTGATGACTAAGGACTGATGACTAATGATTAATTAGTTAACGATCGCCAGAATGTCTTTTTCTGCAAGCAAGACGTATTCGTCAGTGCCGAGTTTGATGTCGGTGCCGGCGTATTTCGAGTAGAGAACTTTGTCGCCGACTTTTACTTCCATTTCAGTGCGGCTGCCGTCGTCGTTGCGCTTGCCGGGGCCCACGGCCGCGACTTCGCCTACTTGGGGCTTTTCTTTCGCTGTGTCGGGCAGAAGGATGCCGCCGGCGGTTTTTTCTTCGCTAGCGCTTACTTTCACGAACACGCGCTCGCCTAACGGTTTAACGGTAGAAACACTCAGTGATACTGCTGCCATAAATAAATCTCCAGATTACAGATCCTAGTCAGTCAGCCGTCAGGGTCGCTATAAAAGCAACTGCCGACTGCTTACAACTGACATATTAGCACTCTCGACTCCTGAGTGCTAATTTAGCTCTAGAAAGGGGCGATCGCAACTTAGTTGTCAGTACGGGTTCCCGAACCGAGAATGAGTGGGAGCCTAGGAGAGGGGTAGGGGAGAGTGGGGGCTGCGGTGATGACTTTTGCTCGCTAACCAATTACTGTTGACGAATGAATAAAATGCTTGAACCTAACGAGGAATATTGCAGCCAAGGCTTGAGCGCTTGCGTCCAAAGCCTTGGCCTCGCTAAAATCGAGCGGCATATTTTTATCTGTGCCGACCAAACCGTGCCCAAGTGCTGCGATCGGCAAACCAGTCTGGAGGCGTGGAATTACTTAAAAAAACGCTTGCAAGAATTGGGGTTGGACAAGCCAAGTGCCGATCGACCAACCTGCGTCTTTCGCACGAAAGCCAATTGCCTGCGAGTGTGCGCGTCTGGCCCGATCGTGGTAGTCTATCCAGACGGAGTGTGGTATCGCGACGTTACTCCCCCCGTCATTGAGAGAATTATTCAGGAACATCTTCTAAACTCAAAGGTCGTTCAAGAATACGCTTTCTTGACTCATCCTTTGCCTGTGCCTCCTGAGGCAGAGCCAAACATTTAAGTATAGCGCTGTTAAAGTACAAAGTTATACTGAAATGTTAAGTTTTAGGTTAAAGGTGAGAATTTTAGACCGTTGGGCTCCCAGGCGATCGCACCTGCTACAGAGCAAAAAAACTGTAGTTAGGCTGTCTTGGTAGTCGGGCTTGGCTTGTCGTTAGTGTTGCTCAAAAGGTACGCCCAAAAAAAACGATCGGAGAAAGTGTGAAATTTTGTGCAAAAGTTTCTCAGTGGCCGACACTAAGCAATTTGCCAAACTACACTAGAAACAGTTAAATACGTAAGTAGGGAGTCTGCTTAAATTTCTCTATATCAGAAGTATCATTTAAAACTGGGGCATCAACCAATTAAACCGATCGAGATTAAATATTTAACTTGGGCTCTCCCAGAGAGTCTCCAATCAATCAAGACCGATAGTGACAACGGGCGATATTCGTCCATTACACATCTCCAATAACTCTGGTGGGGCAGGCAGGATGCCTGCCATTGACAGGCTTTTGTGAAGATGTACCTTATAGGTTTTGGCTCCGTTCCTAGTCGCAAGACATTCACAAACGGGCGTCGATCGCTGGTTGGGAAGCGGTAACACCTGCCCCGCTTTCCCCTGAGGGCGATCGTTTCACCCGACGGCAGTCCTCCACCCTCAGCCGGGGTGTTGGCGGAGTGACGGAAAAAACACGAGTGAAAAAAAGGAAGCAAGCGGGATACTTTAGCGGGAATAAACATGACAAAAGACAATAATTCAGGAGATCAAAAACGGCTGATGCTGGTTGACGACGACCCGAACTTAATCTTGCTAGTCAAGGATTACTTGGAGTTTCGGGGTTACAACGTCATTACAGCAGAAAACGGCAGAGACGCTCTAGAAAAGCTCGAACAAGAAGTCCCCGATTTGATCATATGCGATGTGATGATGCCGGAAATGGACGGGTACACTTTAGTCAAATACATCAGAGAAGACCCGCGCACGAGCTGGATTCCGGTTCTTTTCTTGTCCGCCAAAGGTCAAAGTTCAGACCGAGTAAAAGGCTTGAGCACTGGGGCTGACGTTTATATAGTCAAGCCTTTTGAACCAGAAGAACTGGTAGCCCAAGTAGAATCTTCTCTGAAAGCAGCCTCCCGCTTGATTCGTCACTCAAATCCAGGTATTGAGAGCGGCCCAAAAATTAAGGCGCGCCGCAATGTCGAATTGACTCCCACTGAGTTAAAGGTGGTACAGTTGCTAGCGCAGGGTATGGCAAACCGACAGATCGCAGACGTGATGAATGTCAGCCAGCGGACTATAGAGAGCCACGTCAGCAATATGCTGGGCAAAACAGGTCTGCACAACCGGACAGAGTTAGCTCGCTGGGCCCTTGAAAGCAAAAAGGCTTGAGTGAGGTACTCTGCTATCAAATCAGGGAGCAAAAGCGAGTGCTATGCGCTTCGGTATGCCTGCTGGGCGGTAGGGCGGTAGGGCGGTAGTGTGAAGCCCCATTAACCTGGACAGGGCAGCCGGTATTGAGTTACTAGGCGTCTGGTTTGTGAGGGCTGCTCGATCGAATCCAAGCAGGGTTAAAAGAGCCCTCTGGCGGTAGAGCCTAAAATATGAAATACTGGGGGGATGGAGTTTTCTGAAGTCTAATCTATTGCCTCAGTTAGCTCCATGTTGCTAAAATGTGATATTTAGATTAACTTCTTTCTACAATTATTAGGTCTAAGTTTCTATGACAAACTTAATGAACCGCCTTTCTATTTTTGTGGACGGGAACAATATGTTCTACGCTCAACAAAAGAACGGTTGGTTTTTTGATCCTCGCAGGGTGCTCGAATATTTCAAAACTTCGCAGCCGAATGTCATCTTGATCAATGCTTTCTGGTATACGGGTCTGAAAGACCCGCAAGATCAAAGGGGATTTCGAGATGCCTTGATCAGTCTGGGTTACACGGTTCGCACTAAGATTCTTAAGGAATATTACGATGATGCTTCGGGCAGATATTCTCAAAAGGCTAATTTAGACATTGAGATTGTTGTTGATATGTTTAATACGGTAGATCAGTACGACCAAGTTGTGCTGTTTAGCGGGGATGGGGATTTTGAGCGGGCGATCGAGTTGTTGCGATCTAAAAATACTCATATTACTGTGGTATCAACCGAAGGAATGATTGCTAGAGAGTTACGAAATGCTACAGATAGGTATATAGACCTAAATGAAATTAGGGAACATATCGAGAAAATGGATTATTAGTCAGTAGTCATTAGTCAGTAGTTATTAGTCATTAGTCAGTAGTTATTAGTCATTAGTCATTACTCATTAGTCAGCAGTCATTAGTCAGTAGTTATGGGTTATGGGTTATTAATTATTCGTTATTGGCGCGAGACAGGGGACTGGTGACCCGCCCAAAAACGCATACTTGCTTTCCGATAGGAGCCGCCAGTAGCCCAAAATTTTAGACTAAGGTTCAAGTTCCCAGATTCATCTGTGGAGTAAATCTAAAATCTAAAATCTAAAATCTAAAATCGACTGACTGGGGCTAAAAACCCAGAAAAACGGACAAGTAAAAATCAGGAAAACACTTTTTTAGAGCTATGAAAACTCAACCAAGTCAAGACCGGATTATTATTTTCGATACGACTTTGCGGGACGGAGAACAATCTCCGGGTGCATCTCTGAATGTCGATGAAAAGCTGACGATCGCTCGCCAGTTAGCGAGATTGGGCGTGGATGTGATTGAAGCGGGTTTCCCTTTCACCAGCACGGGAGATTTTGAGGCAGTCCAAAAAATAGCCCGATCGGTTGGCACGGAAAATGGGCCGACAATTTGCGGTTTAGCACGGGCGAGAAAGCCGGATATTAAAAGAGCAGCAGAGGCTCTGAAACCAGCCGCCAATTCGCGAATTCATACGTTTCTGGCTACGTCTGATATTCACTTGGAGCATAAGTTGAAAAAGACGCGGGCTGAGATTCTGGAAATTGTGCCGGAAATGGTGGCTTACGCTAAGTCTTTTGTGGATGATGTGGAGTTTTCCCCGGAAGATGCTTGCCGATCGGAACCGGAGTTTTTGTATCAGGTTCTAGAACGGGCGATCGCAGCGGGTGCGACTACTGTTAATATTCCCGATACTGTCGGTTACACGACTCCGAGCGAGTTTGGGGCTTTGATTCGGGGAATTAAGGAAAATGTGCCGAATATCGATCGCGCAATTATTTCAGTGCACGGTCACAATGACTTAGGATTGGCTGTTGCTAACTTTTTGGAAGCCGTAAAAAATGGTGCCAGACAGTTAGAATGCACGATTAACGGGATTGGCGAACGGGCGGGAAATGCAGCTCTGGAAGAGTTGGTAATGGCGCTTTACGTGCGGCGCCAATATTATAATCCGTTCTTGGGTCGGCCTGCGGATTCTGAGGAACCGCTGACAAATATTGACTCGCGCCAAATTTACAAAACTTCCCGCTTGGTTTCCAATTTGACGGGGATGTTGGTGCAGCCAAATAAGGCGATTGTCGGGGCAAATGCTTTCGCTCACGAGTCGGGAATTCACCAAGACGGGGTGCTGAAAAATAAGCTGACATACGAGATTATGGATGCTGAGTCGATCGGCTTAACTGAAAATCAAATAGTCTTGGGCAAATTATCCGGCCGCCACGCATTTCACACTCGCTTGAAAGAGTTGGGTTTTGAAATGGCAGACGATGAGCTAAATAAGGCTTTTGTCAAGTTTAAAGATTTGGCAGACAAGAAAAAAGAGATTACTGATTGGGATTTAGAGGCGATCGCCAATAACGAAGTGCACCAAGCACCGGAACTGTTCCGGTTAGAATTGGTGCAAGTTTCTTGCGGCGACAAATCTCGCCCGACAGCAACCGTAACCGTGCGGACTCCGGCGGGCGAAGAATTGACCGATGCCGCGATCGGCACCGGGCCTGTGGATGCGATTTACAGGGCAATTAACCGCGTGGTAAACGTACCCAACGAGTTGATCGAGTTTTCTGTACAGTCGGTAACAGCGGGAATTGATGCGATCGGGGAAGTAACAATTCGCTTGCGCCACGAAGGCAAAGTATTTTCCGGTCACTCAGCAAATACCGACATTATCGTAGCTTCCGCAGAAGCATACATCAGCGCTTTAAATCGCCTGTATCAGGCATTGCAGTCTAATCCTGAAAAATCCTCAGAACAGCCAACTCAGATCGCAAATCAAGTTGTTGCAAAAGCACAGCGCTGATAAATTTATTGTCAGCCATTTTTCTTGAAACAAACCGCAGACGAACGCACATAACAGCAGATATATCTCAATAAATCTGCGTTAATCCGCGTTCATCTGCGGTTTAAAATTAATTTATTTTACCAATAACAAACTCTTGAAAAATGCAAGACGAAACTTTAAAAAAAGAGCGGCAATTCCACGATGCTTGGGCATCCACAATCGATATAGACGGCATTCGAGTCAATGATTACTTTGAAGCTTGTACCGCCCCAGAAAATAGATTTATTGTCCAGCAAATGGGCGATATTACAGGCAAACGCCTCTTAGATTTAGGCTGCGGCGCGGGAGAAAATAGCGTTTATTTTGCTAAAAAAGGTGCAAACTGTGTGGCGGCCGACTATTCTCAGGGCATGGTAGAAGTTGCCCTGAAATTGGCTGAGAAAAACGGCGTCAAAATAGACGGCTGCACGGTTAATGCAATGGCGATGGATTTCCCGGACAATAGTTTTGATATTGTTTATGCTTCTAATTTGTTGCACCATTTACCGGAACCAGAAAAGGCAATTCGCGAAATGCACCGCGTCCTAAAGCCTGGGGGAAAAGCTTGTTTTTGGGACCCGATGAAGCACAATCCGGTGATAAATGTTTACCGCAGGATGGCGACTGAGGTGCGGACGGAGGATGAAAGTCCTTTGGATATTAATATTGTGAATTTTGTCAAGTCTTTGTTTTCTGAGACTGCTTATGATACGTTTTGGCTGACATCGCTTTGGGTTTTTTTGCGCTTTTATTTGATAGAAAAAGTGCATCCAAATGAGGAGCGTTATTGGAAAAAGATTATCATTGAACAAGATAGATTGAAACCGGAATACTCTCGGTTAGAAGAGTTGGATGGATTTTTGAAAAAGTTGCCTTTGATGAAGCGGTTGGCTTGGAATTTGGCTGTGGTGGCAACGAAGTAATTAAAAGAAGTACAATAAGTCAAAGCATTTAATTAAGAGGCTAATTATGCCAGAAACTATTACTGCTATCTACGAAAATGGGGTTTTTCGTCCATTAAGTTCTGTGTCTTTCAAAGATGGAGAAACTGTGCAGATTCAACTCTGGCCAGATGATCCAAAAAAGCAGACAGAATTGGCAATCCAGTTTTTAGTTGACCGAGGATTGGTGACTCCACTACCTAACGATCTCCATAACGTCGAGGCTGTCACTGATGAAGATGTGTATGAATTGGCTAAAAGGTTAGGGGCAAAACCGGGCAAGCCTCTGTCAGAAATTATTATCGAGGATCGCGGCCGGTGGTAAACATTTATTTTTTGGATAGCAGCGCCCTCATCAAAAGATATGTGGTTGAAATTGGCAGCCCTTGGATAAAAACGCTCACGGATTCCCAGACTGGTAACTCGCTGCTTCTAGTCAGCATCACCTGGGTGGAAGTTCTGGTAGTGCTAAACAAGTAATGATGCATTATAATGATGGATGAAATACCAGATTGCACCGATATGGTTGTCTAATGAC